>NZ_JBQYSN010000150.1:0-6869 GCF_052686535.1 Agrobacterium sp. DKPNP3
GCGGCTCAGCTGCCAGCGGAACAGCATACGGAAAATCGCCAGCCGCTTCCGGTTGCCGTGCCGGTCCCGCAGCCGGCCTCCGGGCAGGTGGCAGCGGTTGCCGGGCAACCGGCTTCGGATGCGGCAGGTGAGGCGCCGGAAAGTGATGGCAAGGGCGTGACGCTGGCGGCATTTTTCGCAGGGGCTGCCAAGAAGCGCCTGCCAAAGATGATCGAGAGCGGGTCGGCTGATACTACGCAGGTGGCGGCTTTACCGGCAGGGCAGGGGGGAACGATGGGCATTGCGCTATCCGGTCGCTCGGTGATGTCCGATGAGTTCGATGATGCGCATCTCGATGAAGAAGACGACCAGCCGTCCGGCCTGATGAAGCTTGCCTCGCTTTCAGGCCTTACGCGTGTCTCCCCGACCGGGTTGTTTCTCCAGACCGATCACGTCGAGGTCGGCTGTTTCAAGCCGGAACTGGTGCGCATGATCAAGGATGTCGAGCGGCACTATAATAGCCCGGCGATCGTCACCTCGGGTTATCGCCCGCCGAAAGGCATCAGGCAGGGCTCCAAACATTATACGTGTGATGCCGCCGACATTCAGATCAAGGGTGTTTCCAAGTGGGAGCTAGCCACCTATCTGCGGTCCCTGCCGGATCGCGGTGGCGTCGGCACCTATTGCCACACGGAGTCCGTTCATATGGATACGGGCGAGCCAAGAGACTGGAACTGGCGCTGCCGCCGCACCGCCGCGCGTCGCTGATTCCCAACTGATCAGATTGTAAGCCAACGCACGGGCGTGTTAGCCCGCGAGCGCCGCAACCGTGGACGCCAGGCTTTCTTTGCTGTAGGACGCGGCCATCCGATTTTCCGCTTATGGTGCCCGCGAAATGCAGCCGATCTCCACCTTTCCTGTCTATATTATTTCAATCGCCCGTGCGCGGGCGCGGCTGGAGAAAATGCTGGAGGGTGCCTCTGGCCTCGATCTTGATCTGCGGCCGGTCGACGGTGTCGATGGTAAAACCATTGCCCCTGAGAATTGGCGCGATTTCGACCGAAGCGGTTTTGAATTGCGCAATGGCCGCCATGCGCTGCCGGGCGAATATGGTTGTTATGCCAGCCACATCAAGGCGCTGGAACTCTTCCTGTCGACCGATGCGCCCGTCGCCGTCGTCGTCGAAGATGACGTCGCTTTCACGCCTGATTTTTCGGAGCGGGTAAAGGCGATCGTGGCGATCATGCCGGACGATGCGATCGTGAAACTGACAAACCACCGCCGCAAAGGTTTCAAGGGCCGCGGAACCAGCGCGCTTGGCGACAGTTTCGGCCGCTGCATTTACGGCCCGCAAGGGTCTTCCGCATGCTACATCATCTCGCGCCGCGCCGCGCAACGCTTCGTAAACGCCGCGCGCGTCATGACGCTGCCTTTCGACCGCGCTCTGGAATGCGGCTGGGGTTACGGCACAAAGGTCTACGTGACAGACAAGGATTTCCTGCCCTTCGGCGACCCGAATACGCTGGTCGCGACACGAGCGGAATATAAGAAGAGCAAATTCGCGCGCATAAAGCGCGTGCCAGCCTACCTTTCCAGCTTCTACGACAATCTAGCGCGCTACATCTACGCCTATCGCTGACCCGCACAGCTTGAGCTAGATCAACGTCGGGCTCGGCGCGTGGGCGGCGGGAGCCGGCCACGCGATTTCAATCCACCCAATATCAAGCTTTTGACGCATTGCGGCTGACCGACAGGCGCGGAGCGGTTAAGTCTTTCATAAGCAAACGGAAAAGATATTTTGAGGTGGTGAGAGCGCAGGGATTCGAACCCTGGACCTACTGATTAAAAGTCAGTTGCTCTACCGGCTGAGCTACGCTCTCCCGCGGCGGGCTTGGTTGCCCTTCGGAAGTGCGCGGAACATAGGTAGAGCGATCCGTTCGGTCAACCCAAAAAAAGCGGTTTCAACACTCAATACGGTTTTTTTTGTCGCACCCCCAAAAAGGTGATTGGAGAGAGGCGGCGGCTGGGGCTAAAACCGGCTTCAGGCATGTCGGGCCGATGGGTGAAATCCTTTTGCAGCAATGACATGCACGAAATGAATGTGTAAAGCGGCGGCGAATCGAAGGAATCGCATCGGCTTTGCGGGATGCGGAGTTTTTCTTGTCGATCGCCGATATTTCCCTTTTCAGCGCCCTCCTGGCTGGCGCGCTTTCGTTCCTGTCGCCCTGCGTCCTGCCGCTGGTGCCGCCGTACCTCTGTTATATGGCCGGCGTTTCGGTGGAGCAGTTCAGGGCGGAAGATGCGGCGCCGCGGCCAGAGATTCGCCGGGCGGTGTTGCTTTCGGCCTTTTTCTTCACGCTGGGTTTTGCGACCGTGTTTGTGGCGCTTGGGGCAGGCGCCTCGACGATCGGCACCTTGCTGCGCCAGAATCTCGACATTCTCGCCAAGATCGGCGGTTTCATCATCATCCTGATGGGCCTGAACTTCCTCGGTGTTTTCCGCATCGGCCTCTTTGCCCGCGAAGCGCGGTTTCAAAGTGGGGGCAAGCCAGCGACAGTGTCAGGCGCTTATGTGATGGGGCTTGCCTTCGCCTTCGGCTGGACACCCTGCATAGGTCCAGTACTCGGGGCGATCCTGGGTGTCGCCGCCGCGCGTGATACCGTGGGCGACGGCGCGATGCTGCTTGCAGTCTATTCGCTTGGCCTTGCGGTGCCGTTCTGGATCGCGGCGGCGTTTTCCGGGTCGTTCATGCGTTTCCTTGTCCGCTTCCGCCGCCATCTCGGCTTGGTCGAAAAGCTGCTGGGCGTGTTACTGGTGCTCACCGGCCTCGCTTTCATGTCCGGTTTCATCACCAATGTGGCGATCTGGTTCCAGGAGACCTTTCCGATCCTGATGAAAATCGGCTAAGCCTCCGCTGACATATTAGGCGAGGGGAATGATCGTGGCCGATATCGTGGGATTGCTGTTGCCATTTTTCGGCCTGATCTTCATCGGTTACGTGGCGGCGCGTATCACGAAGCAGCCGGTCGAGGCGATGGGCTGGCTGAATACCTTCATCATCTACGCGGCGCTGCCGGCCCTGTTTTTCAAGCTCGTCTCCAAGACGCCGGTGGAAGAGCTGGCGCGGATGGATTTTGTCGCGGCAAGCCTTGCCTGCACCTACGGCGTTTTCATCTTGGTGTTTCTGATCAGCCGCTTTGTGCGGAAAAACAGTCTTTCCGAAACCACGATCCAGAGCTTTGCGGCAAGCTACGGCAACATCGGTTATATGGGGCCGGGCATCGCGCTTCTGGCGCTAGGGGAAAAAGCGGCGGTGCCGGTGGCACTGATCGTCTGTCTTGAAAATGCTGCCCACTTCATCGTGGCGCCAGCGATGATGGCGGTTGCGGGTGGCGACAAGCGCTCGGCAGGCAAACTTGCCCTGGATGTGGCGCGCAAGGTCATCACCCATCCCTTCATCGTCTCGGTCATTGCGGGGTTCCTGGCCGCCTCGCTCTCCCGGCAGCCGCCGGAGGCGGTGCAGCGGCTGGTTGATTATCTGGCACAATCGGCCGCTCCCTGTGCCCTGTTTGCCATGGGCGTGACGCTGGCGTTGCGGCCGATGAAACGGGTGCCGGTGGAGATCAGCTATATCGTGCCCGCAAAGCTTATCCTGCATCCGCTGGCGGCTTATATGCTGCTGTCATCGCTCGGGCGCTTCGAACCGGTCTGGATCTACTCCGCCGTGCTGCTGGCGGCGCTGCCGACCGCGACGAATGTCTTCGTCATCGGCCAGCAATATCACGTCTGGCAGGAGCGGGCGTCGGCAACGATCCTGATTTCGACGGTGCTGTCAGTCTTCACGCTGACGGGGGTGGTTTATTTCATCCAGCCTTTTTGAAGCTGCCGAACAGGAGCGAGGGCAGGGCCTTCAGTCCGCGACCGGGCTCGATGCCCTCGCGCATGACGATGCTCCTGAGTGTGCCGATGCCGGAGAGGACATGCAGGCCCGCCGCCCGAGCCATCTGCACCGGCAGAAAATCCGATAGCAGGGATCGGTTGAGAAGATCGACGCTCAGCGTGCGGCTATAGACGTCCGCGCGCCGCCTGCGGTCGAAACTGCTGCCGGCGTCTGCGGCAATCGGGCGGTCGGAGACGGCGCCCAGCAGTTCGGTCAGGGCAATAATGTCGCGAAGGCTGAGGTTTAGCCCCTGCGCGCCGATAGGCGGGAAGCCGTGCGCAGCCTCGCCGATCAGGGCGACACGACCCTTGCCGAAGCGATGCGCGGTCATGGAGGAGAGCGGCCATGCCTGCACGCTGTCATCGACGGTCACGGTGCCGAGCATCGACTGCATGCGTTCTTCAACCTTAAGGCTCAGCGTATCGAGCGGTAAGGCCGTCAGTTCTTTCGCTTGCTCCGGCGTGACGACCCAGACGAGGCTGGAGCGATCTCCCGGCAGCGGGACCTGTGTGAAAGGCCCGGTCGGCGTGTGGAATTCCGTCGAGACATTGCCGTGCGGGCGGGTGTGGCTGAGGTTCAGAACCACGGCAGTCTGCGGATAGGTCCACGACTTGACGCCGATGCCTGCCGCCTCCCGCACCATCGATTTCCTGCCATCGGCCCCTATCAGAAAATCGGCCGAAACGACCTCTTTGTCCCCAAGCGTTACGCAGACGCGGTCATTGCCGATATCAATCGTCTCCGCTGTCGTTTCCAGCCGCGTGATATTGTTCTCCTGTTCAACCGCTTCGGTGAGAACGCTGAGCAGCGCTTCATTGGGAATGTTCCAGCCAAAAGCATCAAGGCCGATTTCGGACGAGCGAAACTGGACCGTCGGCGCACGCAGCAGTCGGTCCGTGCCGTCAATGATCTGCATGGTCGAAAGGCGAGCCGCCGAAGGGGCTATGCGCTGCCACAGGCCGAGTCGATCCATGAACCGGATGGACTGATCCATCAGCGCCGTGGTGCGCTGGTCCCTGCGGCCGCTGGAGGGAGCGATGAGAACCACATGCCGGCCGGCGCGCGCCAAAGCGATGGCCGCTATCTGGCCCGCAAGGCCCGCACCGGTAATAGCAATATCAAAGTGTCTCATGGTCCTGATCCATTGTTATTTCCGCACCAACATAGTGCCTTTGCCGGGGCAAATCCACATGGGTACGGGAACATGCCATCAAGACGATTCGTTGATGGCCGGGCTATATTAGTCCTAGGATAAGCGAAATCAGCCGGTTGCAAAGCGTGGTGAATGGCCGCATACCGGAAGGAACAGGGCGGATGAATAAACGGGGCGCAGACGCTGACCATGAAAATTTTCAACTACAAGCGTGTTCCCTATGCGGAAATCCGCGCCTTTTCCGTTCATATTCTGACGGCATCCGGCTCATTTCTGGCCTTCCTCGGCGTCGTCGCGGCTTCCGAACACCGCTTCGTGGATATGTTCTGGTGGCTGGGGCTGGCGCTGCTCGTTGATGGCATCGACGGACCCATCGCACGCAAGGTGCGGGTCAAGGAAGTACTGCCAAACTGGTCCGGCGATACGCTGGACAATATCATCGACTATGTCACCTATGTGCTCCTGCCCGCCTTTGCGCTTTACCAGAGTGGCATGATCGGCGAACCATGGTCATTTGTGGCGGCCGGCATGATTGTGGTATCGAGCGCCATCTATTATGCCGATATGGGCATGAAGACCGATGAGTATTTCTTCTCGGGCTTCCCCGTCGTATGGAACATGGTGATCTTTACCCTGTTCGTGATGGATGCCAGCGCGACCACCGCGATGACTGTCGTGACAGTCTCCGTGTTCCTGACATTCCTGCCGATCAACTTCCTGCACCCGGTGCGGGTGAAGCGGCTGCGGCCGCTTAATCTGTTGGTCGTCGCCATCTGGTGCGCGCTTGGCGGTTATGCCCTGCTCATGCACTTCCAGACGCCCACCTGGGCGGTCATCGGTTTTGTGGCGAGCGGCATCTACCTCTATTGCATTGGCGGAATCCTGCAGTTTTTCCCGTCCCTCGGGGCAGAATGATGAAAAGATAAAGCTGTTTATTGTTTGTGCAAATTGCATTTAAGCACCGTCTTTTTCAGTTGTGCGCAGCAGCAAAACAGTTATCAATACATCATGATGGCGCAGCATTGCATACGACTTGCCGCGCGATTGGGAACAATGACCACGGCCGTTGAAACGCCTCGCAGAAGGCATGGATGGCTGGTGAGAGAGGGAACTCGTGACTGGAACTATGGCGCCAGAGGCCGTGCCTCTCCTGTCGGTTCGCAAGCTGACCAAACTTTTCGGCAATTTTGCCGCCTGCAATGGCATTGACCTCGATATCGCGCCGGGTGAAATCCACGCGCTTCTGGGTGAAAACGGCGCCGGCAAATCCACGCTTGTGAAGATGTTGTTCGGCGTTCTCGCGCCAAGCGAAGGCGAGATCGTGTGGCAGGGCCAGCCGGTATCCGTCGGCTCGCCAAGCGAAGCGCGCCGGCTCGGCATCGGCATGGTGTTCCAGCACTTCTCACTGTTCGAAGCGCTGACGGTTGCTGAAAATATCGCCCTGTCGCTTGACCCAAAAATTTCATTGAAGGAAATCGCCAAGGAAGCCGAGACGTTGTCGCGCGCCTATGGCCTGCCGCTTGATCCATACGCGCATGTTGCCGATCTTTCGGTCGGAGAACGCCAGCGGATCGAGATCGTCCGCGCCCTGTTGCAGAACCCGCGCCTCATCATTCTTGACGAGCCGACCTCGGTGCTGACGCCGCAGGAAGCCGACAAGCTGTTTGAGACGCTGGCAAAACTGAAGTCGGAAGGCCGTTCGGTGCTTTATATCAGCCACCGGCTGGAAGAGGTGCAGCGCATTTGCGACCGCGCCACGGTCCTGCGCCACGGCAAGGTGACGGGAGCCTGCGATCC
>NZ_JBQYSN010000151.1:0-6782 GCF_052686535.1 Agrobacterium sp. DKPNP3
GAATCCGCCGTCACGGCGCGCGCGCCACCCGTGCACTCGGTCACGTCCTTGCCGGTCATCTCGATGTGGATGCCGCCCGGATGCGTGCCCTCGGCGCGATGGATCTGGAAGAAGCTTTCGACTTCCGACAGGATGCGCTCGAACGGGCGCGTCTTGTAGTGGTTGAGCGTTATCGTGTTGCCATGCATGGGGTCGCAGGACCATACGACCTTGCGGCCTTCCTTTTCCACCGCACGGATGAGCTTCGGCAGGCTGTCTGCCACCTTGTCGTGGCCGAAACGGCAGATCAGGGTCAGACGGCCAGCCTCGTTCGCCGGGTTCAGCGCATCGATCAGCTCGATCAGATTGTCGGGCGTCAGCGACGGACCACACTTCAGGCCGATCGGGTTCTTGATGCCGCGGAAATATTCGACATGCGCATGGTCGAGCTGACGCGTGCGGTCGCCGATCCAGATCATGTGGCCCGATGTCGCGTACCAGTCGCCGGAGGTGGAATCGATACGGGTCAGCGCCTCTTCGTAACCGAGCAGCAAGGCCTCATGGCTGGTGAAGAAATCCGTCTCGCGCAGGCTCGGATTGCTGTCGGCGCTGATGCCGATCGCCTTCATGAAGTCCATCGTTTCGGAAATCCGGTCGGCCAGCTTGCGGTAACGATCCGCCTGCGGGCTGTCCTTGATGAAACCGAGCATCCACTGGTGAACGTTTTCGAGGTTGGCGTAACCGCCCATGGCGAAAGCGCGCAGCAGGTTCAGCGTCGCCGCCGACTGGCGGTAGGCGTCAAGCTGACGCTCCGGGCTCGGAATGCGCGAGGCTTCGTTGAATTCGATACCGTTGATGATATCACCGCGGTAGGACGGCAGCGTCACGCCATCCTGCACTTCCACGTTGGAAGAGCGCGGCTTGGCAAACTGGCCGGCAATCCGCCCCACCTTTACGACTGGCAGCTGTGCACCGTAGGTCAGCACCACGGCCATCTGCAGGAAGGCGCGGAAGAAGTCACGGATATTGTCCGCGCCGTGCTCGAGGAAGCTTTCGGCGCAATCGCCGCCCTGCAGCAGGAAGGCGTTGCCTTCTGCCACATTGGCGAGCTGTTTTTTCAGGCGGCGGGCTTCACCGGCAAAGACCAGCGGCGGATAGGTCGCAAGCGTGGCTTCCGTCGCAGCAAGTGCTGCCGCATCAGGATATTCGGGAACCTGCTGGATCGGTTTCTGCCGCCAGCTGCCGGGGGTCCAATTCTGTGCCATGTTCTTACCCTTCCTTCGACCGCGCAAAGGACGCGCAACCGCCTCGAAAAATTGAGCGGCTTATAGCTCCAAGCACAGGCTTTGCATAGCCGATCTCCGAGGGAACCGGCCCATTCTGCTCTATTTGCGCACTCCGGAGGCATAAAAATTAATTCAAACGATTTAATGCACCCCTCGCCGCCAGAAAAATACCTTCCCAGACGGCGACGGGCAGAGATAAGCAGCGATTAAATCACAGCTGCATCGGCGTTAGACCCGCTCGCCCTTCACCACTCGGTAGCTCGGCGAATACATCGTCACCAGCTCCTCGGCTGCCGTCGGATGAACAGCCATGGTGCGGTCGAAGTCATCCTTGGTGCAACCGGCTTTCAGCGTGATACCGAGAAGCTGCGCCATTTCGCCGGCCTCGTGGCCGAGAATATGCACGCCAACCACCTTCCGGTCACCAGCATTGACGATCAGCTTCATGATCGTCTTTTCCTGGCGGCCCGACAGCGTCGCCTTCATTGGCCGGAACTGGGCGCGATAAACTTCGAGTTCCGGATATTTCCTGGCCGCTTCCTCTTCCGACGGACCGACCGTGCCGATCTCCGGCTGCGAGAATACGGCCGTCGCGATCAACTCATGATCAGGTTTGGTCGGGTTGTTCTTGTATTCCGTCTCGATAAAGCACATGGCCTCGTGGATCGCCACGGGCGTCAGCTGTACCCGGTCGGTGACGTCGCCCAGCGCGAAGATGCTGGGCACGTTTGTGCGCGAATAGTCATCAACGATGATCGCGCCGCGCGAATCCACCTTCACACCGGCATTTTCAAGCCCGAGGCCCTTGGTGTTCGGATCGCGGCCAAGCGCCAGCATCACCAGACCGACATGCAGGGAATTGCCCTTGTTGGTGCGCGCCACGAAGCCGCCCGCGCCGTCCTTGCTCACTTCTTCGATGACATCTTCCAGAATGATGCGGATGCCCTTGGCTTCCATCGCCTCATGCAGACCCCTGCGCATGTCGTGATCGAAGCGCGACAGGATTTCCTTGCCGCGATAGATCAGCGTCGTTTCCACGCCAAGTCCATGGAAAATATTGGCAAATTCGACGGCGATGTAACCGCCTCCAGCAATCAGGATGGACTTCGGCAACTCTTCGAGATTGAAAGCCTCGTTGGAGGAGATCGTCAGCTCGTGGCCGGGAAGCGCCCTGTGCTCGTTCGGCGTGCCGCCGACGGCAATCACGATACGCTCGGCGGTAAAAGTCTGTCCGGTTTTGGTCAGCTTGACGGTATGGGCATCGACCAGCTCGGCACGGCTGTCGAAAATATCGGCCTTGGCGTTTTCCAGTCCCTTGCGATAGAGACCTTCCAGCCGGGCAATTTCCTTGTCCTTCGCCGCGATCAGCTTCTTCCAATCGAAGCTGCGCTCACCCACGCTCCAGCCAAATCCTTCCGAATCCTCGAAATGTTCAGGGAATTGCGAAGCGTAGACGAACAGCTTCTTCGGCACGCAGCCGCGGATGACGCAGGTGCCGCCATAGCGGTATTCTTCAGCAATGCCCACGCGCTTGCCGAGGGACGCCGCAACACGGCCGCTGCGCACGCCGCCGGAACCGCCACCGATGACGAAAAGATCGTAGTCATAAGCTGTCATAGTCAAAACCCCTGATCAAAATCGCCACGCTCGATCCTGAGCCAGCGGCGATGCATTCACGCCACATATAGGTGCTGCAACGCACAAAAGAAAAGCCCGGTAGGGCAACCGGGCTTTGAATATTTCTGAACCTCGGAAGGCGCCTTACGGCTTGGCAGCCGGAGCGCCGCCCGTGGCGTTGTGATCGGCCGGAAGCGGCTTCAGGTCAGCGCCGGCGACCTTCTGCAGCTCGGTCATGCTGGAGGTGTTGAGGTCGCGGTTGATACCGGCTGCCCAGATGTCGGCTGCCTTCATTAGTTCGCGGGTGGCGATCGGACCGTCCTTCAATAGCTTCTTGCCAGCTTCGCTGCCGTAGAACGTCGAAATGGCGTTCAGTTCCTCAACCGAGAAAGCGCGTGCGTAGGTCAGTGCGGCTTCACGCTCCAGATCAGCGCGGCGCGGTGCAAGCTCAAGCGCCTTGGCGTCGACGGTCGCAGTGATCGCGTCCTGAACATTGGGCGAAGCCTGAATGAGTTCGGCCTTCAGACGCTCGGCGAGGCCCGGCAGAATGTCGTCAAAACGGTCGGTGACACCAAGGGAGGTGATGGCCTTGCGTGCGGCAGCAATATGCGCTTCGGAAATTTCCTGGGCGCGTGCGGCAGTACCGAACACGATGCCGGAAATAAGGATCGAAGCAGCGGCAGCTTTGCCCAGTCCCGCTAGTTTGATCATGAAAATCTCGCTCCTGTTATACTGCCTGCATCACGCGGGCGCCTTCAGGACCCGCGATAATGGCAAGCGATGCCAAATTAATGAAAAGTCCGTGCTCAACGACACCGGGAATCGTGTGCAGATCGCGTGCTAGCGCTTCTGCATCAGGAATACGGCCAAAAGATGCGTCGAGAATGAGGTGTCCGCCGTCCGTCATGAAGGCGCCGTCGCCGGAAGAGCGAAGCTTCAGCTCGCCCGACAGGCCGGACCGCGATGCCAGCTTTTCGATGGCGATGCGGGTTGCGACCTGGCCAAACGGATTGATTTCGATCGGCAGGGGAAAGGCACCGAGGGTCTCGACGACCTTGGTCTGATCGGCAATCACGATCATGCGCGCCGAAGCCGCCGCCACGATTTTCTCGCGCAGCAGCGCGCCGCCACCGCCCTTGACGAGCCGCAGGGCATGATCGACCTCATCCGCACCATCAATAGTCAGATCAAGTTCCGGCAATTCATCGAGTGATTTCAAGGGCACACCAAGCTCGACACAGAGGCGCGCGGTGCGCTCTGATGTCGGAACGCCCTCAACCTTGAGGCCGGCAGCAACCTTTTCCGCCAGAAGTCGGACGAATTCCTCGGCCGTCGAACCCGTGCCGATCCCAAGTCGCATTCCGTCCTGCACGTGGGACAGTGCGGCCTCGGCGGCCTTGATCTTCATCTGGCGGGCATCCATGTGCCTGAAACTCCGGTAGCTTTGTTGTCGCCGTGCTGTTTACACGGGTCGAAAGCCAAACGAAAGCCTTTTTCAAGGCAACGAACAGAACGTTGCGATGCGGTTGCAAAGACAGGTGGCTTTGCCTAGGCTTGGCGCGAATGACAGAATGAATAGCTCAGCCCCGCATTCCCCAAGAGGCCGTTTCCGTGACATCCCGCCCGCTCTCCCCGCTCGCCATTTTTGATCTCGACGGTACGCTGGTCGATACCGCCGCCGATCTTATCGCGAGCCTCAACTTCACAATCGCCGCCGCCGGCCTCGCACCTGTCACCTACGACGACCTTACTCACCTTGTTGGCCAGGGCGCGCGGGTCATGATCAAGCGCGCCTTCGCGCTGCGCGAGGCGGAATTGCCGGAAGCCGAAATCGATCCGCTTTATGATCGCTTTATCGCTCATTACCGCGCTGAAATGCCCGGCGAAAGCCGTCCCTACCCCGGCATCGTCGCAATGCTGGACGCACTAAAGGCCGCCGGCATCACGCTCGCCGTTTGCACCAATAAGACCGAAATCCTCGCTACGCCGCTGCTGGAAAAACTCGGCCTCACGCCCTATTTCGCGGCCATCACCTGCGGTGATACCTATGAGTACCGCAAACCTGATGCGCGCCATATTCTCGGCACCATCGAAAAGGCAGGCGGAGACCCGCAACGCACTGTCATGGTCGGCGACAGCATCAATGATATCCTTGCAGCGAAAAACGCCAACGTGCCCTCTATCGGGGTTACCTTCGGTTATACGGATGTGCCGATGGTGAAACTCGAGCCGGATGTCGTGATCAGCGATCTTGCGACGCTGACGCCGGAACTGTTCGAGCAGCTAGTCGCAAAGGGTGCCGCGGCGGCCTGAGACAACCCTTTTCGCCACCGTCATGCCGGACTTGATCCGGCATCCAGCCACGGCGCGTCTGCGCCGTGAAATGGGTCTTCGCGCGATCAAAGACTTGATCGCACTGGACCCCGGATCAAGTCCGGGGTGACGGCGTGCGGATGCTGCCGTTTAAACCCGCCATTCTTGTGGCCGACTTGCCATCGAACAAAAAAGCGCCGTTTCCGGCGCTTTTCCTCTCAACACGATGTCGATCAGATCGAGCTGGCCCTTGCCTTCGTCGTCACGGCAAAGGCTTTCTGCACGTAACTGTCGCGATCATACACATCGTCGAAAAACTGTACCTTGCCGTCCTTGTCCGGCCAGGCGGTGAAGTAGGACACATAGACCGGGATTTTTACGGGCACCTGAACGGCGCGGTTCTTGCCGGAGGCGATTTGTTCGTTGACCTTGTCGATGGTGGTGCCGAGAACGGCAGCCGCCATGCGGCGCGGCTCTACCAGACGGATACAGCCGTGGCTCAGGGCCCGCATGTCGCGGTTGAAGAAGCTCTTGGCCGGCGTGTCATGCATGTAGATGGCATGGGCGTTCGGGAAGAGGATTTTCAGGTCGCCCAGCGCATTGTCGCTGCTCGGCGGCTGGCGCACGGAAACGGCGTTGGTCGAGCCATACCAGTTGACGCTGGAGGACGACACGGCGCGGCCATTCACCTGCACTTCGTAACCCAGCCGGTCGAGATAGGACGGGTCGCGGCGCAGCTTCGGCAGCATTTCGTTGATGATGATCGACTGCGGCACGCCCCAGTAGGGATTGAACTCGACCGTCTGAATCTCGTCCTGGAAGAAATAGGTCTGGTTTGCCTTGGAGCCGACCACGACCTTCATGCCGAACTGTTCGACACCATCATTGTGATAATAGGCCATGAAGGCGGGCTGGTTGATGAACACATAACGCTGGCCGAGATCGGCCGGCAGCCAGCGGATCTGCTCCATCGCCACCTGTACCTTGGCGATCTTGGCATCATTGCTTTCGCCAACCATCGCGCGAACCGTTGCGCGACCGATCACGCCATCGGCCTTCAGGCCGTTTTCGCTCTGGAACGCCTTCACGAGGTCAACGAGATCAGGTGTGTATTCCGGCGTCTGCTGGTAGGCGGAGATGATCGCCGCATGCTCTGTCTTGAAGGCAGGCGATGCCCGATGTTCGATGGCCTTGACCACACTCGCCATATCGGCGCTGCTGTTGCCGGGCTTCAGCACCAGATCGGCGGGAACGCGCACGGCATGGGCAGCATCGCCCTCGCCACGCAGACGCGCAAGCTCTGCCTTCAGCGCCTGATATTCGGCGCTGGAGGGCTCGCGGCTGCGCAGATAGGCGGCCACATCGGGGCTCAGGCCCGCAAGCTTCAGAACGGGAGCGAGGTTCACCGTCTTGCGCTTGAAATCATGGTAGCCGGAAATACGGTTCGGATCGACGCGACCGCGGGTCGTATCCTGCACATAGGCGAGAACTTTTGCCGAAAGCGCGAGCTCGAACTGCATCTGCGCCCGCTGATAAGCGTCGGAAACAGGCGCCGAGGCCGTCTCCACCGGCGTGCCGTTCGACGTG
>NZ_JBQYSN010000152.1:0-6773 GCF_052686535.1 Agrobacterium sp. DKPNP3
TCGCCTGAGGGAATTACGATCGTTTCGCGGTTGATGGCCCGCGCGCAGGCATGGGCCGCACCCCAGCTGTCGGCGACCGCCACGCGGGCAGTAAGCTTCCTGCCCAGAAACTGGTTGGCGATCTTTGTCACCATTGGCAGCTCGCCGCCCTGCAGGTGGTCGGCGCCTTCGGTATCCATGACAATGCCGTCGATCCCATCGACGGCAACGATTGGCGAATAGATCGTCATCGCCCAGAGCGTGATGCGTTCGAGGGCTACCCGATCGGCTTCGATATCCGCGTCGACCATCATCAGACCGCGAAACAGCGACTGCGCCTTCGCCGCCGGCATGCCGACATGCACGCCTGCCGCTCTGGCAGCCGGGTCGGCAGCCGAAACCCATCGCTTCGAACCGCTTCTTGCAATCACGGCGATCGGCTGTTCAGGCGGAATGGAGGGATCTGCCCGCCGTATTCGATCCGTCGGCAGATCCGGAAGATAAATGGATACGACCCTTGTCATCACACGCTCTCACGAGAAACTCAGCACACTCACCCGCTTTCACGCGCATCAATTCCAGGAACCACTGAGGCCTGCCCACCCCCGGTACCGGCAGCTCCTCAGACGGCATCACACTCACCCGCCATCTCGTCGTTGACGCCGTCGGCTGGCCAAAATCATTCGCCTCGCTCTGCCGTCGCCATCGCCGAACGCCAAGCGCCATCGTACCGGTTCGCTCGGCAGCCAGCTGCAGGCGGCGGGAACTAACCATCGGCAGGCGCACAAGTTCGCCGACGACCGCCCCGAGACCGCCAAACGACAGCCCCTCCTCCATATTGGCCAGAACATCCTCTTCCCTGTCGGACTCCACGAAGATGACGCGGTCGGGATGAAGGCCAACCTGGGCAAGCGCCGGGAAAAACAGATCGGGCCGCGTCAGACACCAGATGACGGGGCCTTTGGTCCTGGCGGCAATGCCGGCCACAAAAAGCGCGGCAGCCGCTCCATCGACCGTACCGGATCCGCCGCCCGCAAACTCATGCAGGGCTCCATAAGCAAGACCCCCGCCAGGCAAGGCCGCGTCGATTTCGGGGACGCCGAAGGCGAGTGTGCCAGCCCGTTTCGCGGCTGCGCCCTCCATCGAGGCAATGCGGTCGCGCAAGTCGCAGATCACATCCAAGACCCCTCCAGGGGCCCTGGGGGAACGGGCAGCAGTCATCGTTCACGGCTCCCTTCAGGGTCGTGTTCAAAAGATCGACATCATGTCGCACAGGCTATTTGTTCATTGTTTGTTCTGGTGACGCGAAAGAGTCAAGCACCACAAGGTTGAGGAATACTATCCTAGTATTAGCAAAACCGAAGATTCGAAAAGGATTCAAGGATGTAGGGATAACAAGAATTTTTACCGCACTCCCTCGTGTCGAGCTCCGGATCGTGGATAGCGGGGATAGATGAGCGGCGTCACACTATTCTTAAGGTTTTCGTGCTGAAGTCTCGCCATGACGAAGCCACCGAGATCAAAGCCGCTCCTTCGTGATATCGAAGCCCCGATCCGCTCAAAGCGGCATCGGAAGCGTAATCCTGCACAGCCACAGCTTCTGTTCGATCCTATGCCTGATCGCGTCGAGCCGGCGCTTGCTGAGCTGAAGGCCCATCCGCCAAAAGGTGACCAGTGGAGTTGGGAGCTGAAGTGGGATGGCTACCGGCTGGCGGTGCATATCGAGCCTACAGGCGTCCGTATCCTCACCCGCGGTGGCCATGACTGGACACATCGGTTTCCGGCGATCGAACAGGCTGCCCGAGCGCTTGGCCCGGCAACGATGATCATCGATGGCGAGGCGGTGGTGCTCGACGAGGAAGGGCGGCCGGATTTCGACCTGCTGCAGAAGTCGTTGGGGGCTTCGGGCAAGGCGGCCGGAAATCGAGCATCTGAAGCCGTCCTCTACGCTTTTGATCTTATGTACCTCGACGGCCACGATCTGCGGGAGATGGAATACCGATCACGCCGGCATCTTCTCGAGGATACGATAAAGGCAAATGACGGCGCCATCCGTGTCTCGGAAACACTCGACGCCGAACCGGAAGTTCTGTTGGAGCATGTCCGCAGCCTTGGCCTTGAGGGGATCGTCGGCAAGCGTATCAATCAGCCCTATCGCTCCGGCCGAACCGGCGATTGGGTGAAGATCAAATGCGTTGGGAGTGAAGCCTTGATGGTTGTCGGCTACGAGCAATCGGCCGCATCGCCAACGGGCTTCGCATCGCTGGCGCTTGCCGCCTATCGCGGTGATGATCTCGTCCATGTCGGAAACGTCGGCACGGGCTTCAAGGAAGCCGAGATGATCAGGCTGCGCGAGATACTCGACAAACTCCGCTGGAAGCGAAAGCAGCCCCTGTCGCCTTTGCTGAAAAATCAGATATCGTCTGGGTCGAGCCAACCCTGATCGCCGAGATCGAGTTCCGGGCGTGGACGGGAGACGGCAAATTGCGGCATGCTTCCTATAAGGGCCTGCGGGAACGTCAGGACAACGCCGACGTTTACAGGCTCGACTAGCGACGCCGGCGGACCTCAACCGTCAAACTGCATTCGGTCGCAACGGAGGAATTGCTGCCATGTGCAATCTTTATCGCATGGAAGACAAGGACTGGGTCTCGAAATGGGCCCAGGACGCCGAAAGCTTTATCAACCTGATGCCCGCCTATCAGATGAACCCGGACCAGATGGGACCGATCGTCCGCAACACGGCTGACGGAAAGAAGCAGCTCGTGCATGCGCGATGGGGCCTGCCCTCCCCTCGCTTCGCCCTGGAGAAGACGGCCAAAGCCAGAGCCGAGAAGCTCGCAGCCAAGGGTAAGCCCTACGATCTTGAAGAACTGATCCGCATGGAGCCGGATCGCGGCACGACCAATGTCCGCAAGCTCAATTTCCAGCACTGGATGCGGTGGTTCGGCGTCGAGCACAGGTGCCTCGTCCGGTCACAAGTTTTGCCGAACCGGATCCGGCAAGCAAAGAGGACGGTGGCAATGTGCCCAATGCGTGGTTTGCGCGCGACGAGGCAAAATCGCTGATGTTCTTCGCCGGTATCCACGTGCCGCAATGGAAAAGCGTCCGCAAGGTGAAGGATGGAATGACCACGGACGATCTCTATGGCTTCCTGACCACGGATCCGAACGATCTTGTGAAGCCAATCCACGAAAAGGCCATGCCTGTTCTGCTGCTCACGAATGAAGAAACCGACGTCTGGATGCGAGCGCCTTGGGACGAGGCTAAACACCTCGCCCGTCCACTACCAACTGACGCGCTCATCATCTTGTCACGTGAACCTTACGGGTTATCGATCGTGTCGAAATCTGGCGAGCCGGTGGAGCAAGGCAGCCTGCTCTAACCCGCCTGCCATTTCAAAGGAGATCGATTACTTCATTCTCCGCTTCTTCACCGGTTCAGTCTGCAGCTCTATCCAGACGGGCGCGTGGTCGCTGGTGTGGTCCCATCCGCGCACATGCCTGTCGACCTCTGCTTTGGAGAGCATTGCCGCAGCTTCGGAACTCAGCAGGAAGTGGTCGATCCGCAACCCCGCATCGCGTGCATAGGCATTGCGGAAATAGTCCCAGAACGTATAGATGCGTTCGTTCGGATGAAGATGCCGTAGTGCATCGGTCCAGCCTAGATTGACCAGATCCCTATAGGCCTCCCGGACTTCCACCCGGAACAACGCATCGTTCGTCCAGCGCTCCGGCTTATAGACGTCGATATCTGTAGGCATGACGTTGTAGTCGCCTGCGAGCACGACCGGAACTTCAAGTTCGAGCAGCTCCGCCGCATAGTCATGCAGCCTCTTGAACCAGCGAAGCTTATAATCGAATTTCGGCCCGGGGTAGGGATTACCGTTCGGGAGATAGAGCCCGCCGATGACGATGCCGTTGACGATTGCCTCGATATAGCGGCTGTGTTCATCTTCCGGCTCACCGGGCAGACCTTTCCTCGTGAGGTGGGGCTCCTGACCCTTGGCAAGGATCGCCACACCGTTCCAGGACTTCTGGCCCTGCCAGACGGCACCATAGCCAGCGGCTTCAATCGCCTTTATCGGGAACTTATTCTGCGGCGCCTTGAGTTCCTGCAGGCAGACGACGTCCGGCTCGGCCTCATCCAACCATCGGAGGAGAATTTCGAGCCGGCCGTTGACGCCATTGACGTTATAGGTCGCGAGCTTCACCGATCAGTGCCGACCGATTTCTGCTTCCACCTTTTTGCGAGAATTCCCGGCGCTCTTCACGGCCTTCTTGACCGTGTCCTTCGAGACACCTTCCTTCTTCGCCTCGTAGCGGACTTCATGATCCTGTCCGGCTGCGACCTTGGCCCGATCCTGGGCCCTGCCTCGCGATGTGGTTGCCATTGTCGTTCTCCTCATGGTTTCGGTCACCGGAAAACGGACGCTGATTCAAGAAGTTCCATTCTATCTGTTGCGCGTGATCCTCGGACGAGCTTGTTGCTGAGAGCCGCTGGGCACCCGCTGGCGCAACAACCTCATCACATTTCTTTTAAGGCGAGCATGCTTGATTGTACGACAGCGAGGGTCAATCCCCCGCCCGCCCCGGAAGCCCGGTCAGATCCTGCGCCCATCCCAACGCCGAGGAGCACCAGATCTGCGAGCGGGGCCTAAGCTCCTGGCGCTGATTGACCGTCCCCAGTCTGATCCCGACCTCTTCGGCATCTTCGTTTTCCCCCGTCGTATAGATGGGCGATCCGCAATCGGAACAGAAGAACTGCAGCCGTCGGCGGCCGTTGTCGGCGATTTTGACGTAAAGTCTGGGCTCGCCGGACGTTATCTGAAACTGGCTGCGTTGCGTGCTGACGGTCACCCTGTAGGCGGTTCCCGTCAATCTCTGGCAGTCTGTGCAGTGGCAGATCGAGACGTCTTGTGGATCGATCTCGGCTTCATAGGTGATGTTTTTGCATTGGCATGCGCCATCGATGTGCAAATCAGCCCTCCATCCGTGTTGCTGTTTCCATAAGGGTGCCCCTCTCAAGCCGACGTCAGTTCTGTCGGCCCTGCACCCCCTGAACCGGTTCTTGATTTCTACCTTTGCGCTTTTCGCGGGATTTTGCCTGCCTTCTTGCCTCCCGCAGTTCGATCAATGTCGGATGCCACCATCCGCGGTCTTTTTCGTATTCGGACGGTTCTTGGCGCGCGGGCCACGTGTGAACCAACTCCTCCAGCGTCGGTAGACGCCATCCCGCCCACACGTGCTCAGCGCTGACGTCAGGATGGTGCTCGGAAACTTCATTCTGATCGACGAGCTCACCCGTGATTTCGGTGATGACCACGACCCCATAGGCGGTTGTACCAATCGGCCGACCGAGAGGCGGTAGATCATCGCTCGGGACCGGAAGTCTCTTCTTACGTCGCTCCGAAGTTCGGCGTTTTGCTTTGGCCTCTTCCTCAGTGCCTCTCCTCGCTTCGGCCCTTTTGCGTCGCTCCGAGGGTTCGGCCCACTTGGCAGCATCCTCGATGGCTTCCCACCGCTGCTGCAGCTCGTCATAGGAAGAATAAGGAACCTCCCAGACCTTGCCGTCCCCGTTCCAGCGGGCGAATGGAATCTGCCGGAGTTCGTCGACGACGGTGCGGGAATATGGCGTCCGGACGCGCAAACCGCGGTCGTGGACCTCAAGGTATGGACTGAGGATCGGCTCGAACTCGAAGGCGTCACGTCCTTTTGCCTCCTCGAACGGAGTTCTACGCGAAGCTTCCGACGCCAGCCACCGGTCGATGCGGCGCCGCGCCGTGCTGCCAGGAACCGTCCAGGCCTGAAGGCGGTCGCTCCACCGCGCCTTCGGGAAGGTCTCGCGAAACCGCGCCACAGTCATGCGGTCGAACGAAAACGCGACCGTTTCCGACGCCGGGCTGTCTTCGTGATCCTCATCATGTTCGTCGTCCATGGCAAGAAACGATCTAGGATCGACCGAAGTTGCAACTAAGCCGGCGCCTCCGTGAGGAACCTGGGTGCCTTAACCGCGAAGACATAGATAAGATCGAAGAACAGCTCGGCGGAGCTGAACTTCGCATGGTGACTGTCACGGCGGCGAAACAGCGGATGATGTTGAGAAGTGTGATCGGACATGATCCCTCCTCAGCGTGCCAAACGCCAGGCGATGCCGCCCGCAATCACCGCTGGTACCAGGAAGACGACCGCCAGGATTGGCAGTTCGTCACGCACCGACTAACCGGCCTTCGTCACTCCCACTCACATATTGACGAGCGAGACGGTGAGCCACGCCGGGATGAAGAGTTTGGCGGCCATGGCGAGGTCGGGAACGGGCCCGCCCCATAGTCTGCCAAACAGGAAAAACAGGCCGAGCAGCACGAGCCCGGCCCCGATTACCATCGCCATGTGTATGAACTGGTCTCCCTATGAGAACGCGTGGTTGGGTTATTTCCAGTCTTTGGCTGCGGGGGAGAGATGCAGCTCGACATCGGACGTATAAACCGACGCCCCGTTTGCGTCGAAAAGCGCCCCGGCAGTCTCGCGATTGCCGGGGCCGATGTCTTACTTCGTGGTGTAGCCGCCGTTGACGAGGATGGTCTGACCGGTCATCCACCAACCTTCCGAGACCATAAAGCGAATGTAGGGCACAATGTCCTCGATATCGGTGAGGCCGGTCTTGGAAAACTTCGACAATGCCGCGGCCGTTTTGTGATAGGCGACAGCATCCGAGCCTTCTGCCGGATAGAAGAATGGCGTGTCCATGGGGCCTGGACCAATCGCCGTTACCGAGATGCCTCGCTCGCCGAACTC
>NZ_JBQYSN010000153.1:0-6756 GCF_052686535.1 Agrobacterium sp. DKPNP3
CGGCGCCAAAAATGAAGACGGCGGGCTGCTGCTCAGCTTCGCCCTTCAGCCTTGCCTCAAGCGCCGCCGCGATCTCCGTCGTGACCCGCCGGAAGCGGATGAGGGTGCGGCCGCCGCAGCATTGGCCGATTTCCGGGCCGAGCGGGATATCCATGCGATCCTCGGCAGCACCTGTTCGCAGCATGGCGCGAGCATGGTCTATCGCCATATATTCGAACTGGCCGCCGCCGATGGTTTCCCAGATGGTCTCCCGACTGACCAGCATGAAGGTGCCAGCCTCGCGCGGCGACGAGCCTTTCACGGCTTCGATTTCCACGAGTATTGTGGGGGTGGAGCGGGCGAGGAAAGAGGGCAAGGAGGTGTCAGGCATGGGTGCTGGCCCCCTCATCCGGCGCTGCGCGCCACCTTCTCCCCGGCGGGAAGAAGAAACCCGGGGCGCTGGCTCCATCCACCTTACGTGCTTGCAGGAAGGGTGAGGCGGCGCGGCACATTTCTTCTCCCCGCCGGGAAGAAGGTGGCCCGAAGGGTCGGATGAGGGGGCTCGGCCGCATGGATACGCCCTCCCTCAAACCTTTTTCAACCGTTCCACCGCCATCAGCACCCGCTCCGGCGTCGCTGGCGCGTCAAGCCGCGGACAAACCTTGTAATCGGCCACGGAAGCGACGGCCATGGACAGCGCTTCGAGAACCGAGATGGCCAGCATGAAGGGCGGTTCGCCCACGGCCTTGGAGCGGCCGATGGTGGGTTCGGCATTTTCCGACCATTCCGCCAGCCTGACGTTGAAGCTCTTCGGCCGGTCGGAGGCGAGTGGGATTTTGTAGGTGGAAGGTGCGTGGGTGCGCAGCCGCCCCTTGCCGTCCCACCACAATTCCTCCGTGGTCAGCCAGCCCATGCCCTGCACGAAGGCGCCTTCGATCTGGCCGATATCGATGGCTGGATTGAGCGATTTGCCCACATCGTGGAGGATATCGGTGCGTTCCATCAGGTATTCGCCGGTCAGCGTATCGATCGATACTTCCGAGCACGCCGCGCCATAGGCGAAATAATAAAACGGCGTGCCGCGCCCCGCGGCGCGGTCCCAGTGGATTTTCGGCGTCTTGTAAAAACCGGCGGCGGAAAGCTGCACGCGGGCAAAATAGGCTTTTTTGATGAAATCGTTGAAGGCGATTTCCTCAAGGCCGATGCGAACGCGGTTCGGCAGGAAGACGACGTCCTCTTCCGGTACGTTCCAGTTCTCGGCGGCGAATTTGATCAGCCGTTCGCGGATCTGGCGGGCGGCGTCATAGGCGGCCATGCCGTTAAGGTCGGTGCCAGAGGAGGCGGCGGTGGCTGACGTGTTCGGCACCTTGCCTGTGGTGGTGGCTGTTATTTTCACCCTGTTGATATCCACCTGGAAGGCATCGGCCACCACCTGCGCCACCTTGGTGTAAAGGCCCTGGCCCATTTCGGTGCCGCCATGGTTCAGATGGATGGAGCCGTCATTATAGATATGCACCAGCGCGCCCGCCTGGTTGAAGGCGGTCATGGTGAAGGAGATGCCGAATTTGACAGGGGTGAGCGCGATGCCCTTGCGGATGATCGGGCTCGTCTTGTTGAACGCGGTAATGGCTTCACGTCGTGCGCGATAGTCGCTTGACGTCTCCAGCTCTTCGACGACGCGGGCGATGATGTTGTCCTCGACTTCCTGATGATAGGGCGTCGTGGTGCGGCCGGAACCGGTCTCGCCGTAGAAATTCAGCTTGCGGATATCGAGCGGGTCCTTGCCGACGGCATAGGCGATTTCTTCGATGAACCGTTCCGCCCCCAGCATGCCCTGCGGGCCGCCAAAACCGCGAAAAGCGGTGTTTGAGACCGTGTGGGTTTTGAGCGGTCGCGAGGTAAGATGCACATGCGGGTAGAAATAGCTGGAATCCGCATGGAACAGCGCGCGGTCGGTGACCGGCCCGGATAGATCGGAGGAAAAACCGCAGCGGGCGGCATAGGTGGCATCGACGGCGTGGATGCGGCCTTCGTCATCGAAGCCCAGTTCGTAATCGACGCGGAAATCATGGCGCTTGCCTGTCGCCGTCATGTCCTCGTCGCGGTCCGGGCGGATTTTCACGGCCCGGTTCAGCTTCTTCGCGGCGATGGCGCAGAGGGCGGCGAACTGGTTCCCTTGAGTTTCCTTGCCGCCAAAACCGCCGCCCATGCGGCGGACCTGCACGGTGACGGCATTGGACGGCACCTGCAGGATGTGGCTGACGATGTGCTGGATTTCACTCGGATGCTGGGTGGAGCTCCAGACCGTCACATCGTCGTCTTCACCCGGCACCGCCATGGCGATATGGCCTTCGAGGTAAAAATGTTCCTGTCCGCCAATGCGCATCGTGCCGGTAAGGCGGCGGGGTGTGACATCCATTTCCAGCTTCGCATCGCCGCGTTTCAACGTCATTGGATCGATGACGAGCGCGCCGCCATTTTCAATCGCTGTGTCGATATCGGTGAAATGCGGCAGATCCTTGTAAGTAATCTTCGCCTTGCGAGCCGCCTTGCGGGCGATATCGCGGGTTTCGGCAAAGACTGCGAAGATCGGCTGTCCGTGGAACTCGACCTTTGTCTCGGCCAGCAAAGGTTCGTCGTGACGGCCGCCGGAAGAGACGTCGTTTTCGCCGGGCACGTCCTTACCGGTCATGACCCAGAGCACGCCCGGTGTGGCTTCCACCTCGGACAGGTCCATTGAGAGGATTTCCGCATGGGCGCGGTCGGCAAGGCCGAGTGCACCGTGGATCAGTCCGGCGGGTTCGGGAATGTCATCGATATATTCGGCGCTGCCGGTGACATGCTTGTGAGCGGAATCGTGCCGGAGCGAGGTGTGCATCGGGCTATCGATTTCCGTCTTGGTCTTGTCGAAGCTCGTCGTGTCCATGTTCACGCCTCCTCCAGCGAGAAGCGGGCAAGTTCCTGCTTTTCCCCTGATGTCTCGAGGAAAAACCGTGTCAGCAAATTCTTGGCCGTGAGTTGCCGATATTCGGCCGTCGCACGCCAGTCGGTCAACGGTGTAAAATCCTCGTCCAGCACGTCGCGCGCGGCATCGATTGTGTCTTGGCTCCACGCTTTACCGAGAAGCGCCGCCTCCAGATGCGCGGCCCGTTTCGGCGTGCCGGCCATGCCGCCGAAGGCGATGCGGATGTCTTCAACGACGCCCTCAGCATCAAGCGTCAGATGGAAAGCCCCACAGAGCGCAGAAATATCCTCGTCGCGACGTTTGGAAATCTTGTAGACGGCGTAATGGCTTTCCGGCTTCTGGAACGGAATGAAAAGCTTTTCGACGAATTCGCCGCTCAGCCGGTCCTGCTTGCCGTAATCGATGAAATAGCTTTCCAGCGGCAGGCTGCGATTGCCGGACGGGGAGCGCAGGGTGAGCGTGGCCCCGAGCGCGATCAGTGCCGGTGGTGTGTCGCCGATGGGCGAGCCATTGGCGATGTTGCCGCCGATCGTGCCCATATTGCGCACCTGCTCGCCGCCGAGACGGTCGAACAGCCGGGCAAGCGGCGGGAAATGCTCTGCAATGGTCTTGAAGGCTTGGCTGTAGGTGACGCCTGCGCCGAGCGTGATGCCGTCTTCGCCCACGGTGATGGTTTGCAGATCCCCGAGATTGTTGATGAAGATGACGGGGTTCAGCACCCGCATCTGCTTCGTCACCCACAGGCCGACATCTGTGGAGCCGGCAACGATGGTGGCCTTCGGCTCGGCGGCGTAAATCTCCGTCAGGTCGGAAAGCGTCGCCGGAATAATCGTGCGATCCTCACCTTTGACGACGGTAATCGTCTCGTTTTCGCGGACGGCCCAGAGCCTTGCCATGATATCCGTGCGGTCGCGTTGCAGCGGGTCGAACAGCGCGCTCGGGCGGGCGGCAGCGATTTTTTCGGCGGCTTTCACGATCGGCTCGTAACCAGTGCATCGACAGAGATTGCCTTGCAGCGCCTTTTCGATATCGGCGCGGCCGGGTTTTTCGCTTGATAGCCAGAGGCCGTAAAGCGACATGATGAAACCCGGCGTACAAAAGCCGCATTGCGAGCCGTGGAAATCCACCATGGCCTGCTGCACGGGGTGCAAGGTGCCGTCGCGCGCGGCCAGATGCTCTACCGTGACGATATGGGTGCCATGCAGCGAGCCCAGAAAACGGATACAGGCATTGACGCTTTCATACCGCAGCGATCCATCAAGCAGCCGTCCGACCAGCACGGTGCATGCGCCGCAGTCGCCTTCCGCACAGCCTTCCTTGGTCCCGGTCAGCCGCTTGCTGATGCGGAGGTAATCGAGAAGCGTGTCGGTCGGTCCGAAACCCTTAAGCGAGATGGTTTCGCTGTTGAGGATGAAGCTGATCGCGTCTTTCATGCAATGCCCTGCCGTTTTGGCCGGCTGCCAACCCGGCTTCTTGTGATTATCCTGACGTATCTATGCACGCTACTGCGCACATATCGATTTCCGTTTTCGCAATTCATTGTTTCCATAACGGAAAGAAAATCTGGTAATTATTGCGCCGTCCAGCCGCCATCCACGGAAATATGGGTGCCTGTTATGTTGCCCGCAGCGTCGCTTGCCAAGAAAAGCGCAGCGGCTGCCACGTCATCGATTGTGACGAACTGCTTGGTCGCCTGCAATTCCAGCATCACGTCGTTCTTCACCGCCTCTTCACTGATGCCGCGCACCTTGGCCATCTCAGGTATCTGTTTTTCCACCAGCGGCGTCAGCACATAACCCGGACAGATGGCGTTGACAGTGATGCCTGTCTGGGCAAGTTCCAGCGCCGCCGTCTTCGTCAGGCCCATGATGCCATGTTTGGCCGCCACATAGGCCGATTTGAAAGGCGAGGCGACAAGACCGTGGGCCGAGGAAATGTTGATGATGCGGCCTTTGCCGGCCTTCTTCATCAGCGGTATCGCAGCGCGCATCGTATGGAAGGAACTGGTCAGATTGATGGCGATGATCCAGTCCCATTTTTCCGTCGGGAATTCTTCAATGGGCGCGATGTGCTGGATGCCGGCATTGTTGATGAGCACATCCACCGAGCCGAGCTTTTCATGGGAGGAATTGATGAGGTCGGCAATTTCGTCCGGTTTCGTCATATCGGCGGGGTGGTAAAGCACGCGCCCGCCGCTTTCTGCTTCCAGCAGCAGGCGCAGTTTTTCGATTTCATCCTCGTCACCGAAGCCGTTCAGCACGATATTGGCGCCCCCCCGCGCAAATTTCTGCGCGATGCCAAGGCCGATGCCGCTTGTGGAGCCTGTCACGATAACTGTCCGATGCATGCTGTCCCCTTTTTGCATTACTTCGCACATATTTAAGCAGCCTATGCCCAAAGGGGGCGGGCTGGCAATCGCCATTTAGGATTGAGGGTGCAAGGCGCTTCGTGCGGGTGCGGTCATCGATTTTTTCGACGCGAAGCATCCAGATTTTGCGGCAGATGTTGCGTTTGTCTTCGAGCCTTTCCATGCCTATCTGTTTGGCAGGAAAACAGAGGTATCGATAATGGAACTCGGTCTTTACACATTCGCGGATGTCAATCCCAATCCCGTCGATGGCCGTGGGCCGGAAGGCGCGCGCCGCCTGCGGGAACTGCTCGAGGAAATCGAACTCGCCGACCAGGTCGGACTCGATGTGTTCGGCCTGGGTGAACATCACCGCCCCGATTATGTCGTCTCCTCCCCGTCCACAGTGCTTGCGGCGGCCGCGGTCAAGACAAAGAACATTCGCCTGACGAGTGCGGTTTCGGTGCTGAGCTCCGATGATCCGGTGCGGGTATTCCAGCAGTTCTCGACCGTCGATCTTCTCTCGAACGGTCGTGCCGAGATCATGGCCGGGCGCGGTTCCTTCATCGAGTCCTACCCGCTCTTCGGTTACGATCTCGAAGATTACGACGTTCTCTTTGCCGAAAAGCTCGATCTGCTGCTGGCGCTGCGCGAACAGGAAATCGTTACCTGGTCCGGCACCAAACATCCGGCGATCAATGGTCGTGGCGTTTATCCGCGTCCGTTACAGGAGCGTCTACCGGTGTGGATCGCGGTTGGCGGCACGCCGCAATCGGTGGCGCGCGCCGGCGCCATGGGCCTGCCGGTGGCTCTTGCCATCATCGGCGGCGAATATCGCCGGTTTGCGCCGCTGTTCGATCTCTACCATGAGGCAGCACGCCGGGCGGGGCAGGAAAAGACGAAACTGCGCACCAGCATCAACGTCCATGGCTTCATCGCTGACACCACCGACAAGGCAGCCGACCAGTTTTACGGGCCGCAGGCCGAAGTGATGAACCGCATCGGCCGCGAGCGCGGCTGGGGACCGACAAACCGGTCGCATTTCGATGCGGCGCGCGGACCGGAGGGCAATCTCTTCCTCGGCGAACCGGAACTGGTGGCGGAAAAGATCATCAAGGCGCATGGCGTCTTCAGGAATGATCGCTTCCTGTTGCAGATGGCCATCGGCCTGATGCCGCATGACCAGATCATGCGCGGCATCGAGCTTTATGGTACGAAAGTCGCTCCGATCGTCAGAAAAGAATTGACGGGGCGCGCCGATCCGGTGAAAGCCACGGCCTGATGATTACCAGGGCGGGCGTTTTCAGACCCGCCATGCAGAATAACGGACAGAGATATGGTCATTTCCACCGACGAAGAACTGGATCTGCTGAAGGATATCGGCCGCCTTTGTGCCGTGGCCATGCAGACCATGGCCGACGCGCTGGAACCGGGCATCACCACGGCCGAGCTGGATGCGATCGGC
>NZ_JBQYSN010000154.1:0-6397 GCF_052686535.1 Agrobacterium sp. DKPNP3
CGCTGCTGCTCGATACGCGGATTCATGTAAAGGAATTGCCAGGCGAGGACGATGACAACCGAAAGGGCTATCGCGATGAAGTAATTACGGTTTTTTTCCATCATTCTTTCCTGGAGCGGGTCTCCTGGGACCGTCTCGGTTTCGCCGTCCCTTCAATGCGCTCGATGAGGAGAGATTGAAGTCTGGGAAAGGCGGTGTCGAGAACGTCCCGGCGGGCGACAATCACATAGTCATGACCGGGCTTCATTGCGACCCCGGCAGAAAGCCTGACGGCTTCCTTGAGACGGCGGCGCATGCGATTTCGCTCGACCGCGTTGCCTTGTCTTTTTGTTACGGTAAAACCGACACGAGGCTCGGTTTCCGGGGCTTTCCGGTCAAGCACTTCCACAAGAAAGGTGCTTCCCCGCCGTTTTTCCCCCGCCTGAACGGCAAGAAACTCCGACCGGTTTTTAAGCCGGCCGGGGCTTTTTTTAGTCTCGCTCATGTGCCCACGACTTTCATCGGGCCACAGATCGGCAATTAAGCCGAAAGACGAGCGCGGCCGCGCGCACGGCGGGCAGCGAGAACCTTGCGGCCGCCGGCAGTAGCCATGCGGGCACGGAAACCATGACGACGCTTGCGAACAAGCTTGGACGGTTGGTAAGTACGCTTCGACATTTATTTAATACCGCGGTGTGCGGCCCTTCTTGAATTTGCAATTATTTGCAAGAGCGTTTCGTTTTTTGCACGGCTAACCCCGCCTGGGCGAGCTTTCAATGGCCGAGCGTGCGCGGCTTATAAGGGCATAGGCCGAGCAAAGTCAATTGCCGAAGGGGTTTTCGCCCTTCACCTTTTGCGGAAAAGCAACCGCAATTCCTGTCATCTGCGGCCCACAATGGTTGAATCTGATGGCCAATCGGTAAATTCCGAAATTCTTTCTTAATGCCCCATTGATAAATCTTGGGACGCGAAAGTTATGCCGGCTGCCCATTTCCATAGCGTGGCTGGTTTTGTTGGGGGAACGAAATTGAGAATTCGCGGTCGTATCAATCTTCTCGTCGGACTGATGAGCCTTGTGGCCTGCACCATAGGCGGGCTGTCCATCTATGCGATCAACGAATTCTGGGTTCGGTCGCACCATTTCGAGGAGGCAGCCGAAAGGGCCTACAAGGGCGAAGCCCTGAACCGTCTTGTTACCGCGGTCGTCATGGAGGCGCGCGGCGTCTATGCGGCAGCCGATGTCGCAGCAGCCACCCCCTTTGCCGATGGCATGGTCAAGAACCTCGATGCCATGGAGAAGCTCATTACCAGCTGGGCACCGCTCGTGCCGGCAGAACAACAGGCAAGCTTTGACAAGCTTGTTGGCCGGTCGAAAGAATTCCGGGCCTTCCGTCTCGAGACCGTTCGGCTCGCGAGGGAAAACGGGCCGCAGGCCGCCAGCCAGCAGGGCAATAACGAAGCGAACCGCGCCAACCGTAAAGCTTATCAGGCCGAGATCGACAGTGTCGTGAAAAACGACATTGCCGAACTGGAAGTCGTGAAGGCCGGCGTGGATACGTTCAGCACCTCCATATTCTGGGTCATCGTTGCGGTCACGGTTGCCGGCGTGGGTGCCGGTGCCGCCTTCGGTGTCTACATTGGAACGCGGCAGCTCAGCGCGCCTATCCGTCGGGTTTCGCAGGTGATGAATAAGGTTGCCGACGGAAATCTGGATGTTGACGTTCCCTATCTCGGCCGCAATGACGAAATCGGCGAGATGGCGGCGGCCGTCGAGATCTTCAAGAAGAACGGCCGCGAGGTGCGCCGCATGAATGCGCAGGAGACCGCCATGCGCGCCAAGAGCGACGACCTGCAGGCCGGTATGGCCGTTGTTGTCGACGCCGCCGCTCAGGGCGATTTCAGCCGCCGCATCAATAAGGATTATGGCGATGAAAACCTCAACCGCTTCGCAGCGACCATCAATTCGCTACTGACCGGCGTTCATAATGGCGTGTCCGAAACCAGTCGTGTCATCGAATGTCTGGCGCGCGGTGACCTGACGGAACGCATGGAGGGTGAATTCCGCGGCGTGTTCGGCGAACTTCAGGACAACGTCAACCAGACGATGAACAAGCTGCGCGAGACCATGCGCGAGGTACGTGGCAGCACGGAGGGAATCAGCGGCAATGCCGGCGAATTGCGCTCTGCGGCTGATGATCTGTCGAAGCGCACGGAGCAGCAGGCCGCAGCACTGGAAGAAACCTCTGCCGCACTGGATGAAATCACCGCCGTCGTGCGCAACTCTACCGACCGTGCGCAGGAAGCCAGCGCCATGGTCGCCGAAACCAAACAGAAAACGGAAGAATCTGCCAGCGTCGTGCGCGATGCGGTATCCGCGATGGATCGCATCGAACACGCCTCGCGCGAAATCAGCCAGATCATCAATGTCATTGACGAGATCGCCTTTCAGACCAATCTTCTGGCGCTGAATGCCGGTGTGGAAGCCGCCCGTGCAGGCGAGGCCGGCAAGGGGTTCGCCGTCGTCGCTCAGGAGGTGCGCGAACTGGCGCAACGGTCCGCAACGGCTGCAAAGGATATCAAGGCACTGATCACCAAATCCGGCGAAGAGGTCGGCCGCGGCGTGTCGCTGGTCCAGAGAACCGGTAGCGCCTTGAGTGAGATCGAGACCCGTGTCCTCGCCATCAACGAGCACATCCATTCGATAGCGACAGCCGCCAGAGAACAGTCCACCGGTCTGCACGAAGTCAACACCGCCATCAACCAGATGGATCAGGTGACGCAGCGCAACGCCGCGATGGTGGAGGAAACCTCGGCTGCGACCCACAAGCTGAGCAGCGAGGCGGATCATCTTGTGACGCTTGTGACCCGGTTTAATGTGGGTGCTGAGAACGCGCCACGCAGTCAGCGCATGGAGCCGGCTCCAAGGCTGAAGATGGCACCTGCCGGACCGGTCGCAGTTTCCGGGCGGACAGCCGCTGTTGCGTCTCCGGCCCGCAAGCTGATGAACAGCGTCAGCCGCGCTATGAACGCCGCGCCCGCCGCCCAGGGTGACTGGCAGGAATTCTAAAGACGACTCTTTCGTTTTTACTGAAACGCCGCCCGTGCCGGGCGGCGTTTGTTTTTGCGTGTGGGAAACGTTTATTTTGCAGTGGATTGGAAAAAGATGCATTAGGTCCTATTATCATCGCTGCATATAAACCGAGCCGTTTAACGCGAAAGCGGCACGCAGACAGGACCATGGCCCGGTGTTTTCTAAAGGCGTAGACAGCTTGGACCGCACGCAAGACGATCCGGCGCATACGATGCCGGGATTGACCGCCGGTCTTTCCGGACGCCTGCTGCTGCTCACCGTCATTTTCGTGATGATCGCCGAAGTGCTGATCTTTGTGCCTTCCGTCGCCAATATGCGTCTCTCCTGGCTGCGGGACCGGCTGAACACGGCTGCGGCCGCAGGGGCGGTCATCGACGGCCTGCAGGCGGAACTGCCGCGAAGCGTGCAGAACGATACCCTGATGGCAACGGGGGCGAAGCTCATTGCGCTGCGCAAGGACGGTACGTCGCGCCTGCTGGCGGCGGCGGAAACCCCGCCCGCCGTCGATGACCAATACGATCTTTCGGATGTTTCCCAGATCGCAGCCGTACGGGATGCTTTCTCCACGCTGTTGTTCGGCGGCAATCGCGTCATCCGCGTCTTTGACGTGGTGGGCGACAGCGACACCATTATCGAACTCGTGTTGGGCGAAAACAAGCTGCGGGCGGCGATGCTTGCTTACGCCAGGAATGTCTTTCTGATTTCCATCGTCCTGTCGCTCATCACGGCCGGTCTGATCTTCGTCTCCATCAATCGCATCATGATCCGGCCGATACGCCGGTTGACGCTTGGTATGCAGAACTTTTCCGAAGATCCCGGTAATCCCGAGCGGATTTTCGTGCCGGACGAAGGGACTGACGAATTGTCCGTCGCTGGTCGCCATCTCGCCGACATGCAGACCCAGCTGCAAAGGACGCTTCGCCAGCAGAAGAACCTCGCCGATCTTGGTCTTGCCGTATCGAAGATCAACCATGACATGCGCAACATCCTGTCCTCCGCGCAGCTTATGTCTGACCGCCTTGTCGATGCCAAGGACCCCATGGTGAGAAGTTTCGCGCCGAAGCTGTTGCGCACCATTGACCGCGCCGTTGCCTATACCGGTGAGGTTCTGGCTTATGGACAGGCGACCGAGGGCGCGCCGAAACGCAAGATGGTGCAGTTGAGCCTTCTTGTGCGGGACGTGCGCGATATCCTGGCGCTGGACGATGAGAGCGGCATTGAGTTTCATGACAGCGTGCCCGCCGATCTCACGATCGATGCGGACTCCGAACAGCTTTTCCGCGTCATCCACAATCTCTGTCGCAACGCGGTTCAGGCACTGCAATCCGATACGACCAGCACCGCGCCAAGGCATCTCTCCATTTCCGCCCAGCGGGCCGGCGACGTCGTCAGCATCGTCATCGACGACAACGGGCCGGGGATGCCGCGCAAGGCGAGGGAAAACCTGTTTTCCGCTTTCCGGGGTTCGGCCCGATCAGGCGGCACCGGCCTTGGCCTCGTCATTGCCCGCGAGCTCGTGCTTGCCCATGGCGGCACCATTGCGCTCGTTGAAAAGCCGGGTCCAGGCACGCAGTTCCGCATCGAGATCGCCGACCGCACCGCCTCCGTACAGGCTGCCAGAACGGCCTGAAAAACCGGCGCTAAATCAGGTTCGAAAACCCATTATCGCCAACGGAATCCAGGCTCCGTCAGGTTCACAAAAAATGGTCCGTATGGAATTATTAACGAAATCAATGTGATACGCGAATTGCTGCGGAAAAATGACAATTTCCAAACGAAATCGCTTGCATTCGCCATGAGGACGTTTTAGAGGATCGCCACGCCACCGGAAACGACCGGAACGGCACGCACCCGTAGCTCAGCTGGATAGAGCACCAGACTACGAATCTGGGGGTCAGGAGTTCGAATCTCTTCGGGTGCGCCATTTTTTTTTCCTTTAAATAAGCTTCCGAGACGACACCACTGGTTGTCGTGCGCCGACGCGTATCTTCAAATGGTGTTCCGCCCGCATTCGCGGCGAAGCTTCGCAAAGCTGAATGAATTTCGAACATAGCGAATACATGTCGAAGTCCTACGCCCATCAGATGGCCCGAAGTGAAAGCCATCTTGGCAACTGGCAAGATGTCTAAATGCTCGATTGCTGAAAGCTACGACTGCCTCCGGCCGCTGATCTTGTGTGGCATGGCGAAGGCGAGAGAGCTTGCCAAGGCTTGAGTTCGTGTGACTCTCCCCGCCGGAGAGTTTTAGTTCCGCCGACCCGGTTTTCAGCCGGTCAAAGCGTGCTGAAAAGACATCCGAATACCCCCTCAATATTAGTGGTTTTAGGCGGAGGTCTACACCGTAACGTTTTCCTATGGCCCGGGATTATCGGGCTTTCGAGTGTCATCGAACTTTCCGCAAACCTTCGTCATCCTGTCACACAACAACAGCATATGCGCTCCAGAAAAGGAGCGCAGAATGACGCCACAATCACTTGAGCTTTCGGCAATCGGCAAGGGCTTTGGCGCTGACGATGTTCTGAAAGAGATCGACCTCTCCATCCGTCCGGGAGAGTTTTTGTCCCTCGTCGGCATGTCGGGCTGCGGCAAGTCCACGCTGCTGCGCATCATCGCAGGTCTGGAATCACCGGATCGCGGTTCGATCTCGATCGGCGGGCAGGATGTGACCGACATCGATCCCAGCGATCGTAATCTCGCGATGGTGTTCCAGTCCTATGCGCTTTATCCGCATATGAGCGTGCGCCAGAATATTGCGACTCCGCTGCGCATGCGGCGTCTGCCCTTGGCGGCCCGCCTGCCGCTGGTGGGGCGGTTCGCAGCGCCGGCGGAAACATTGAAGCAGATCGATGCGGCCGTTCAACAGGCGGCCGAGACGCTGCAGATCGCGCATTTGCTGGATCGCAAGCCGGCGCAGCTTTCCGGTGGCCAGCGCCAGCGTGTGGCGCTTGCGCGGGCGCTGGTGCGTTCGCCCGCAGCCTTCCTGATGGATGAGCCGCTTTCCAACCTCGACGCCAAGCTCCGCGCCCATATGCGTGAGGAACTGGCGGGCCTGCACCGCCGGCTCGGGGCAACCTTCATCTATGTCACCCACGACCAGATCGAAGCCATGACCATGTCCGACCGCATCGCCTTGATGTCGGAAGGCCGCATCGAACAGCTGGGCACGCCGGACGAGCTTTATCGCAAGCCCGCGACACTGACCGTCGCACGGTTTATCGGCACGCCATCGATCAACCTGCTGCCGGTCGAAATCGATGCGCAGGGTAAGGTTACGGCGTTTGGACGCGATCTCGGCCTGGAGGGCGCGGGCCGCGATGCCGGCCCGGCG
>NZ_JBQYSN010000155.1:0-5956 GCF_052686535.1 Agrobacterium sp. DKPNP3
GTGGCCGCCGAAGGAATGACCGACCGCGCCGATGCGTGAATGATCCATCCGGCCGGCAACGGCCGGCGCTTGCCGTGCAATCTCGGCCAACTGGTCGAGTATCGCCTTCATCTCCTCGACACGCTCGCGCCAGAAGAACGGTGCGCCAGCTGCATCCGAGGGCAGGCCGCCGACCCGCGAACTCGCATGTGTCGGCTGGATGACGACGAATCCCCTTTCCGCCCAGAATTGAACGAGCGGAGCGTAACCGTCCTTTGACGGGATATAGTTGGATGGACCGTAGCCATGCGACAGCAGCACGATCGGCAGGTTATTTCCTGTAGCGGGCGCGGTCAGACGCAGTTCCAGCGGCTGGCGGCCCGGCATCGAAAGACGGATTGGCGTGTATGCCACGGTGAGAGTGGCTTCAGGTGTCGGAATATGTCTGGCGAGATTGATCAGATTGTTCATGGGTCTGGACCTTCAAAGGTGGGTTTGGATTGTGATGTTCAGGCGAGCAGATGAACTGTTTGGCGGAACGCGGTTTCGGCGTCGGCGCCGGCCGGGATCTTCATCGGCGCGTCGATCTCGGTCACAGACCTCCAGACGGCCTCAGCTACCGCATCCGCCGTCGTAACCTCATTGCCCGAACGCAGCTTCGTCATGTAGTCATGGACGAAGGCGGTATATGGCTCGGGAATCTCCATGCCCATGCGCGAGACAGCATTCTTGCCGAAGCCCGTCATCGGAGCCGAGCCAGGCAAAACAAGTTTGGCGCGGATGCCGAACAGCGCCGTTTCGAGGGCGAGGCTCTCCGTGAATGCGTTGAGCGCTGCCTTGCTGGCGCTGTAGACTGACAGCGCGGGCAGCGGCCTCAGCGTGACGGCGGAACTGACGTTGACGATGACGCCTGAGCAACGGGCCCGCATCTGCGGAAGCAACGCTTTGGTCATCGCGATTGCGCCGAAGACGTTTGTCTCGAACAGTTCGCGGACCTTAGACATCTCCGAGCCTTCAAGCACATTGAGCATGCCGACGCCGGCATTGTTGACCAGCGCATCGATCGAGCCGGCGGCTTCGATAGCCTTCGCGATGCTGTCTGCACTCGTGACATCGAGCGGCAGGATTTCGAGCCGGTCGTTAGGAGGAAGCAAGTCGTTTCGCGGCTTGCGCATGGTGGCGACGACATCCCAGCCGGTGTCCAAGAATTTCTGCGCGATGGCGAGGCCGAAACCGGACGAGCAACCGGTGATGAGTATCTTTGGCACGTTCTGTCTCCTGGCTTTTAACTCGCCTAAAGATGGACCTGGTTTCCCGGACTTGCTATATGCACATGTCCAAGAGTGTTTAGCGGAAGTCCAAATGTATGGCCGATCCTGTCGCTGAAGTCGTGTCCCTGTTGAAGCCGATCCCTTCCATTTCAAAGCTGGTCACGGGCGGTGGCCAGTGGCTGGTCGAGCGGACGGAGCTTGGAAGCCCCTTCTACTGCGCCGTCGTCGAAGGCCGTTGCCTGATGACGTTTGCCGGACATGAGCCAATGGTGCTCACTGCGGGTGACTTCGTCCTGGTCCCAAAGATTTTCTCATTTACGATGAGCAGCATGGAGCCGCCGCCACGCGGGGCCCTTGCGCAACGTCTGGAGACCAGCCCCGGCGTCTTTCGCCTGGGCGATCCGGAAGCGCGGTCGGAGGTCAAGGCCCTGGTCGGGCATTGTGCTTTCGGCTCGGATGACAAGGCTCTTCTCGTATCGCTGTTGCCGGAAGTCATTCATGTTCATGGTGAAGAGCGACTGATGGCTCTGGTCCTCATGATCAATGAAGAGACGCGAGCTGACCGTGTCGCGCGTGAGATGGTCCTTCACCGGCTGCTGGAGGTTCTCTTCATCGATGCACTACGTTCGGCAGCAAGTGCCAAAGCGCCGCCGGGTCTCCTGCGTGGCATGGCCGATCCGCTGCTGGCGCCGACCTTGCGCCGGATCCACCAAGATCCAGGTCGAAGCATGACGGTGGAAACGCTTGCTAGGGAAGCTGCAATGTCCCGTTCCACCTTCTTCGATCGCTTCCGCAAGGAAGTTGGGGTCGCGCCAATGGAGTACGCGACGGGGTGGAGGATGGCGCTTGCGAAGGAATTCCTACGCAAAGATATGCCCATGGCCGACATCGCCCAGCGCGTCGGCTATGGATCGACAAGCGCTTTCAGCGTCGCCTTCAATCGGCATGTGGGAATGCCGCCTGGCGCCTATTCTCGCGCAGTTGCTGCTGCGGCTTAAAGCGTCCGACCTCACCGACGATATAGGCGGCCAATGCTTCGGGTGTTGTCTAGGGAAAAGCTGCTTCAGGAAATCACTGAAGGCAGAGGCCCGCGCACTTAAGAGACACCGCTCCACAGCGCGATCTCGAACCCTTCGATGTCGCCGCAGTGCTGGAAGGTCCCATCAGCGAGATCCCGATCTTAGCAGGGCCGGCGGACGTCATGACATTCCAGGTCTCCGGACTTGCTCCTCCCCGGACGACGCCCGGAGCGAGCTAACCCTAACCGGGGCGGGAGAGATCCGGACGTGCACGTCAACGAGACGGTCATGCGGAAAAGCTCGACACCCGAGAGGCTCTCGTCAGGCGTCGGGTTGACGCGAATCGCAAGGTCATAGCCCTCCTCGATCCTGTCGACGGCCCGATCTTCCGTGGTGGTTTCAGCCAGACATCCGGATACTTCAAAGCAAGACCGGTCACGATCTTGCCCGTGGCGGTCTGCGACAAGAGAAACGGCGCACAGACGACCGTTGAAACAGTCGGACAGGATTTCAAACTGGTCATGGATGCCGTTGGCGGTCCAACAATTGGACGCTTCTTGAGTGCCATAAAGCCGGGCGGGGCTCTCTTCCTGGTTAGTCCCGGGCTTTCCCGGCCAGAGCGGGTTCGACCGGCTCCGGCTTGCTCACCGTCCCGACACCCGGATTGCGTCCAGATCGCCGAAACTCCGCTGCACGGCGGCGATCTTCGAAGCTGCGATGTCGGCAGACACTTCGATTTCGCCCTCTAGCGGTGCGTCGGTTCGCCCCTCGCCATCGCGCAAGACGTCGCCGCCCGATGGAGCAGATCCGGCAGAGTTATTGGACGCGACCGGCTGCACGAAAATATCTGGCCGGGAAATTCCATGCTGCTGCACAAGATGTTCAATCGCAAGGTCCGCGGCCGCGCGGGTCTTGAAGGTTGCGCGGATCGTCGTGGTGCTATCGTCAGACATGAGTTTCTCCCTGCGTTTTGGTCCTCCTGTACCAAACGTCGCTGGGGTCGGGTTGTTTCGATCCAAATGGAAAACTTAATCTGGTCGGGTTGGAATCGTACCGGGCGGCTGCTATGTTCTCTCTTTGTTTTCATCTGCCTTGACCGATCCGCATGAACGTCATGACCGCACCATCCGCTCGCAAGATCATCCATGTCGACATGGATGCCTTCTACGCGTCGGTCGAACAACGAGACAATCCGGACCTGCGCGGCAAACCTCTCGCGGTTGGGGGAGCGGTTGCTCGTGGTGTGGTTGCCGCGGCAAGCTACGAGGCCCGCGAGTTTGGTGTGCGGTCAGCCATGCCTTCGGTGACGGCAGCTCGCAAGTGCCCTCACCTGATTTTCGTGAAACCACGGTTCGAGGTCTATCGCTCCGTCTCGCAACAGATCCGCGAGATTTTCGCCGAATACACGCCGCTGATCGAACCGTTATCGCTTGACGAAGCCTATCTCGACGTGACGGAAAATCTTAGAGAGATGCCGATCGCCACCGAGATCGCGCTGGAGATCCGTGCGAAGATAAAGACCGTCACCGGGCTCAATGCATCTGCCGGCATTTCCTACAACAAGTTCCTCGCCAAGATGGCGTCGGACCTCAACAAGCCGAATGGCCAGGCCGTCATCACGCCGAAGAACGGGCCGTCTTTCGTCCAAGGGCTCGCGGTCAAGAAATTTCACGGCGTTGGCCCAGCCACCGCCGAGAAGATGCACCGCCTTGGCATCGAAACCGGCGCTGATCTCAAATCGAAATCGCTACAGTTCCTGACAGAGAACTTTGGAAAATCCGGCCCCTACTTTTATGGCATCGCTCGCGGCATAGACGAGCGTCCTGTCCGGCCCGACCGAATTCGGAAATCGGTGGGCGCGGAAGATACGTTCGTCGACGACATCCACGATCTCGCTCTCGCCACGAGCGAGCTAAAACCGTTGGCGGAGAAAGTCTGGTCGCATTGTCAGGCAAAATCGATCAGCGGCAAGACGGTGACCGTGAAGATCAAGTATTCGGACTTCACACAGGCAACCCGAAGCAGGACGGGCACGTCTCCTGTCACTGGCATTGCTGAAATCATGGAGGCGGCATCGACGCTGCTTGCCACCGTCTATCCTTTCAAGCGTCCGGTCCGGCTGCTTGGCGTGACGCTCTCCTCGCTGACTAGCGATCAGACAGAACATGACGAGGAACAATCGCAGCTCGATCTGGCTTTATGATCGGGTTCAACAAGAGGATCGATCAGGATTTCCGAAAGCCATTTACCCAGAGTTCGCGTCATTGATCTCGAGACGGGCGGCAATGGCCCGAACGATGTCTGCGAGATCGGCTGGCAGGATGTCGTTCTTGGTGACGACGGCTTGTGGCAGGTGATCGAGGAGCGTGGAGCACTACTGGTCAATCCCGGACGGCCTATGAAACCGGATACCATCGCCGTTCATCATATCCTGGACAGCCAGGTGGCCGATGCGCCGTTCTGGAAGGAGATCGCCGCAAGCATACTGCGACCTCCGGGGCGACTGGATGCCTTGGCGGCGCACCGGGCAGGCTTCGAACAGCGCTACTGCACTCCGCGCTTCACCGGTGAAACTCCATGGATCTGCACCTGGAAATCGGCTTTGCGAGTCTGGCCGGAACTGCCGCGTTTTTCCAACCAGATGCTGCGCTACCAGCGCATGCCAGAGGGTCTTGTGCATGAGATCGGCCTCCCGGCCCACCGCGCCATGCCCGACGCCTATGTCACTGCCCATCATCTCCGTGACCTGTTGAATGCGACATCTCTGAATCAACTCCTGGTCTGGAGCCGCGAACCCGGCCTGCTGCCCCGCGTTCCCGCCGGCCCCGACCGCGGCAAAGGGTGGGATCGGATCTCTGATCAAGCGCTTGAGGACTTCGCGCGTGATCGGGACATGGACATCCGCTTCAGCGCTCAGACGGAACTGGCACGGCGCGGAGAACGCCAGGAAATGGAGCCGCTCCAGCCTGCCCAGGGGACGCTCCTGTGACGAGGTGATCTGTCAGCGCAACAGTACCGACCGCCATGTCAAGCGCGTTCTCCGGATCGATCATCGCCCTTTCCCGGAGGTGGCTGCCCACGGTGCAGCGCTTATCCAGAACTAGAATTCGATTGTCAACGATGACGACGAAGTCTGGCACCTGGGAGACTTCTATGGGCGAAAGCAGGAGACTGCTCGGCTCTCCTGAGATCCCTTAGGGGTCGCAAGCACCTGATCGTTGGCAACAACGATCCAGGGTCGATAAAACGATTGGAAGAGAGGACAAGTCGAACGGTACCGGGCCGCGACTGTTGTCCGCAAAGGTCATAAGTTAGACAAAGCAATCGCTCTAATACCTGAAATTTGGATCTCGCGGCTCCACTGCTTCTCGCGCATTGCCATCCGGCGGGTGATGTTTAAAAGTCTCATGTGGATCACTCCGTTGCCCCCGTCGCTCTCCGCCTTGGGGAAGGTTCACATGGCTCAATTCCCAATGGAAATTATGCGTCTAAGGGAGTGAACCCCTCGGGCTGGACCAGCGACGCACTTCAAACTAAGCCGCCTGCTGGGCAAGTTGGGTTTCAAATTCTGCTGGCGATCGATAGCCAAGGGCTGAGTGCAGCCGCTTGGCATTGTAAACATCTTCAATGAACCTGGGCAATCTCTCGGCGACGTCTGCGAAGGTCTCGTAACCGGCGGGATAGATA
>NZ_JBQYSN010000156.1:0-5682 GCF_052686535.1 Agrobacterium sp. DKPNP3
CCGCCAAGCTCGAAACCGCACCGGCCATCGAGAGGGAGGTGTCACAGACGGCAGCCCCGGAGGATGCCGCCCCAGCCTCCCCGCCGGAGGAGCCCAGCGCAGAGCTGGACGCGACGGCGCCGGAAGGTCTGGAACAGGAAATCGAGGATATCCGCAATCAGGGCACCGCTCTCACCGAACGCCTGCTGAACGTGCGCGGCACCGGCAACGACGAGCCCATCCGCCGCGAAATCGCACGGATCGCAGCCGAGATGATCGCGTTGACAGCAGCGCGGGAGGGCGAGGCATCACCCATTCCGGGGCTCCTCGCCAAGGCGTCAGATTCGTCGGGGCGTGAAAGCCTTGCGACGCGGGCTAAGGTGGTGATGGAGAAGCGGAAACGCTAGGTTCGCCGAAGTGCTAAAGCGGCTCTGATCTACACCCGCCCCATCACCCCCGCCATCTGATAAAGCGCGAGCCCGGAGGCCGTGCCCGCGTTCAGGCTATCCAGCTGCGGCGACTGCGCAATCCTCGCCGTATGAAACCGAGACAGTACCGATTGCGGCAAGCCCTCGCCTTCCGTGCCGATGACCAACGCCATCCGCCCGGAGCGGGGAATATCGCGGATTTCGGTCTCGCCACCCGGCGAAAGGCTCCAGATTGCAAAACCAGCCCCGGAAAGCCGCTCCAGCATCGCGACCGCCCCGCCGCCGCGGTGATAGGGAACCGACAGCACCGACCCGACCGAAACCCGCAGCGCCTTGCGATAGAGCGGATCGCAGCACGTCTCGTCCAGCAGCACCGCATCGGCATAAAAGGCTGCCGCATTGCGGAACATCGCACCGAGATTGTCGTGGTTGGAAATGCCGCAGCCGACGAGCACCAGAGACGAGGCGGGAAGTGCTGCCATCGTCTCTTCCAGCCCATCATCGCGCACGCGTCGCCCAAGCGCCAGAATGCCGCGATGCAGGTGGAAACCGACGATACCATCCAGCACCGGCGCTTCCGCTACGTAAACCGGGACATCATCGGGGAATTCGGCAAGGATATCAGCAACGCCGGAAAGACGGTTGCGCAGGATCAGGATGCTTTCCGCCGCAAAGGCCCCACCCGCCTTGTGAGCGGCGGCCAGCATGCGCAGCACCACCGTACCCTCGGCAATGAAACGCCCCTGCCGGCCGGTGAGATCACGCTCGCGAATGTCGCGAAAGGCGGCAATGCGCGGGTCGGTCGGGTCTTCCACCGGGATCAGCGCCCGCTGACCGAAAAATGGATGTTCGGCCTCACTGGCCATCAACAGTCACATCCGCAAGGAACCGGCCGCTGGCGACGTTGAAGACCAGCGCTTTGCGGGTTCCGTTTGCCAGCCGGCCATAAAACAGCATATCGCCGCCGGAATAGCTGACGTTTTCGATGGTGAAGCCCTGCGGCAGGCTGGCGGTGACCGCCATCGGGCCATTGCCGGTTGGCACGGCTAGGTTCGGCGCGACGCTTTGCGTTGCCGGCGTTTTCGAGCTACCCGTCGCCTTGTAGACAACGGCACCAAAGACAGCCATAAGGGCGATGAACATCACGGAGCCCGATACGATCTGCAAACGGATCATCCGGCGGCGAAGTTTTTCCATGACCGGATCAAGCGGCTTGTCTTCCTGTTCGTCTTGCTCGATCTGCGTCATCGGGTTCCCTGAAATGCTGATGGATCGGAAAAATAAGAATGAACGACCCCTTTAAACAAGGCGGAGACGCAAGGAAAGTCCTGATTGCCGGGGAGGACGCCGAAGGCCGCCTCGATTCCTGGCTGGCGGGCGAGGTGGGCGGCGATTTCTCCCGCAGCCGGCTGAAGGCGCTGATCGAACAGGGTGCCGTTTCCATCAACAGCAAGCCGGTGACGGAGCCGAAAAAGAAGGTGCATCCCGGCGACCGTATCGAAATCGTTATGCCGGAACCGGAAGACCCGGAGCCCAAGGGCGAGGATATCCCGCTCGATGTGGAATATGAGGATGACGACCTGATCGTTCTGGTGAAGCCCCCGGGTCTCGTGGTGCATCCCGGCGCCGGCAACTGGACGGGAACGCTGGTCAACGCCCTCATTCACCATTGCGGCGACAGCCTCTCCGGCATTGGCGGCGTCAAGCGCCCCGGCATCGTGCACCGGCTGGACAAGGAAACGTCAGGTGTCATGGTCGTGGCGAAGAACGACAATGCCCACCGGCATCTGGCCGCGCAATTTGCCGATCATGGCCGCACCGGCCCGCTGGAGCGCGCCTATAAGGCCGTTGTCTGGGGTCGCCCGCGCACGCTTCGCGGCACCATCGACGCCGCTCTCGGCCGCGGTGCCGACCGCACAAAACGCGCTGTCAAGCACGAGGATTCGGACGATGCCCGTGAGGCGATCACCCATTACGAGGTGGTGGAGCGATATCACGAACGGGCGGATGCCACCTGCCTCGCCTCCATGGTGGAATGCCGCCTGGAAACCGGCCGCACCCACCAGATCCGCGTGCACATGGCCCATATCGGCCATCCGCTGATCGGCGATCCCGAATATGGTGCGGCTTTCCGCACCAAGGCGAACCTTCTCGAGGAACCGGCAAAGAGCATCGTCGGGCGCTTTCCGCGCCAGGCGCTGCATGCCTATCTGCTGGCCTTCGAACACCCCCGCACCGGCGAGGTGATGGAGTTCGAGACCGACCTGCCGGACGATATGGAAGAGTTGATCGCCGCCCTGCAGGCCTGAAAACGCGTGGTGCAGGCCTAAAAAGCTGCGCCGCCCATTTCGCCGGAAGCTTCGGATAATAAAAACAGATTAGCGAAACGCGATATTCCGCAGTCGGTCCTTTTTATAGACCGCCCCAATTTCGCTGTAATCCTCGCACCTCCTTTGCCTCGCAAAGCCTTGAACCGGCGCACGTTCGAGCCGCCTTGAACGGAACCGGCATGATGACGGGATCGAGTGCGCATGACGATTGAAGACCGCCGGTTCATTTTTCAGGAATTGCGAAGCGTCGAAGGTTATATCGACCCGCCCGATGCGCTCGTCTTCAAGGCGCTGTTGCAGGCCCAGACGAGAAGCGCCCTGCACGGCGGCATCGCGGAAATCGGCGTTTATTACGGTCGCTCCTATTTCTTGCTGCGCAAATTCGCGCAAGCGCAGGAAAAGGTGCTGGGCGTCGATCTGTTCGATCTCGACCCGCCGCAAGACGGCAGCCTGGACCAATATGACCGCCTGATGGAGAGCGGACGCCGGCTGGGTTTTGCCATGGATGAGGACCTCATCATCAAGGGCGACAGCACCCGTTTGTCACCGGCCGACATCACCTCGCGCATTGGCCCGGCGCGCTTCTTCAGCATCGATGGCGGCCATCACCTGCACCATGTGCTGGCCGATGCGAAACTGGCGCTGGAGGTAATCGCGCCGCATGGCGTCATCGTCTTTGACGACACATTCAACCCCGCCTGGCCGGAAGTGACGGTCGGCGTTGCAGATTTCCTGCGCACCCACGGTCATAACCTCGCCTGCTTTGCCATGACGAAATACAAGACCTACGTCTGTCGCCGGGAATTTCACGCCATCTATGCGGACGCGATTGCCACCGATCCGGACCTGCAGGCGCTTGCCCATGTCGAGACGCAGTTCCTTGGCTCGAAGGTGGTGCGTCTGCACAATCCGATGCGCCGAAGGGTGATGTATGAGCTGATGGTGCGCTCCGGCCTCGGCGGTTTTTCGGAACGAATCTACCGGTCAAAAGTTAAACAGGTCAAAGAAGGGGTCGTCTCGCCATAACGCATGTGTGAACGCAGCGTTCGCTTGAAAAGCGGTGCGCGCGTACATATCTGTCACATGGGTTCGTGCGGGGTCGGTAACGACCCGCAGCTTACGGTGCGCCTCCGGCGGGTTATTCGCCGATCAAAGAGGGTGCCGTTCCAGACCATAGATAAGGGGGTGCTTTATGGCCCGCAATAGTTTGCCTACGATTACAGCCGGCGAAGCCGGTCTCAACAGATATCTCGACGAAATCCGCAAATTCCCGATGCTGGAGCCGCAGGAAGAGTACATGCTTGGCAAGCGTTATGCCGAGCATGGCGACCGCGACGCCGCGCATAAGCTCGTCACCAGCCACCTGCGTCTCGTCGCCAAGATTGCGATGGGTTACCGCGGTTACGGCCTGCCGATCGGTGAAGTTGTCTCTGAAGGCAATGTCGGCCTGATGCAGGCGGTGAAGAAGTTCGATCCGGAGCGCGGCTTCCGTCTGGCCACCTACGCCATGTGGTGGATCAAGGCGTCGATCCAGGAATATATCCTGCGGTCATGGTCGCTGGTGAAGATGGGTACGACCGCCAATCAGAAGCGTCTCTTCTTCAACCTGCGTCGTCTGAAGGGCCGCATCCAGGCCATCGACGATGGCGATCTGAAGCCGGAGCACGTCAAGGAAATCGCGACGAAGCTGCAGGTGTCGGAAGAAGAAGTCATCTCGATGAACCGCCGCCTGCACGGCGACGCATCGCTGAATGCGCCGATCAAGGCGTCCGAAGGCGAATCCGGCCAATGGCAGGACTGGCTGGTGGATGACCATGACAGCCAGGAAGACGTGCTGATCGAGCAGGACGAGCTGGAAACCCGCCGCCGCATGCTGGCGAAAGCCATGGGCGTTCTGAATGACCGCGAACGCCGCATCTTCGAGGCCCGCCGGCTTGCGGAAGACCCGGTGACGCTGGAAGAACTCTCGTCCGAGTTCGACATCAGCCGCGAACGCGTGCGCCAGATCGAAGTGCGTGCCTTCGAGAAGGTGCAGGAAGCGGTGCAGAAGGAAGCGCTGGAAGCAGCGCGCGCCCTGCGCGTGGTGGATGCGTAAGCGCTCATTAAAACGCTAGTCGCCATAAAGCCCGCGGATCGCAAGACCTGCGGGCTTTATGCATGAAACCGGCGTTATTCAAGACGGTAGGCGCCGCCCCCTCATCGCCTCGCTCGCGCTCCGGCACTTCTCCCCGGCGGGGAGAAGAATTTGCGGCGACCGATCGAGCGCTAGAAACGTCTGTAAGATTTAAGAAAGATGAGGCAGTGCGGCGAATTCTTCTCCCCGTCGGGGAGAAGTGCCGGAGCGCGAGCGAGGCGATGAGGGGGCGAGCTATTGGTGGATCGCCCCCATAACCATCACTGTCCCGTCGCCGGCGTTGACGCCGCCCATTCGCTGAGCGCCTTGTCGAAGGCGGCGATGCCGTCATTGCCCTTTTGCAGGGTCAACAGCGCACGTCGGCCATTGCGGTAGGACACCGGAATGTCGATCCAGTTACGGCTCTTCAGAAGCTCGAGATTGGTCTTCATCGCATCCGGGAAGTCGTTGAGCGCGATCATGTGGAAATCGTCGGTGATCTTGGCCGGGACCGCGATCAGCGCGTTGCCGCGATCCTGCTCGGTGCTCTTCATCGCGATGCGCTGGACGCTGTCGATCGCGCCGCCTTCAAAGCCGGGCGAAACCGAGAAGACGATCTCGATCAGATGGCTTGCCGGCAGCGACGGATCGGTGTTGCGCTTGAAGGTGATGAGCGCGCTGAGGCCACGGCCAGGCACGGTAATCTGGCCCTGCACGGTCGGAGAAGGCTTGCCTTCCGCGTCGTTTTCCTGCTGCAGCGACCAGGACACGGTACCCTGAATGGCGGTCGGAACCGTCTGGCCCAGCACTTCCTCGTAGAGGAACATGCGGT
>NZ_JBQYSN010000157.1:0-5636 GCF_052686535.1 Agrobacterium sp. DKPNP3
TGCCTGGACGGTGACATCAAGCGCCGTCGTCGGCTCATCGGCGATCAGAAGCTGCGGATTGCCCGACAATGCGGCGGCAATCATCACGCGCTGCGCCATGCCGCCGGAAAGCTCGTGAGCGAAGCACTGCGCCCGCGCCGAGGGGTCGGGAATGCCGACGTCTGACAGCAGGCCGACGACCCGGTTGAGCGCAGCATTCCGGCTCATCTTGCGGTGGACCCACAGTGGCTCGGCCACCTGCGTCCTCACGCGGCTGGTGGGATCCAGCATCGCCTGCGGCTGCTGGAACAGCATGCTGATATCGGCACCGCGCAGCGCATCGAGTTCAGAAGATGAAAGAGCCAGAATGTCGCGTCCGGCAAAGGAAATGCGGCCGGAGTCGATTTCCGCGCCCTGCGGCAAAAGCCGCATCAGCGACAGTGCCGTCATGCTCTTTCCCGAGCCGGATTCGCCGACAAGCGCGACGACTTCGCCAGCATTGACGGTCAGCGTCAGGCCCGAAATAACAAACTTGCGACCATTCTGCGTCGGCACGGAAACGTGCAGGTCTTCAATCTCCAGAAGCGGTGCGCGCTCGGGAGACATGGCCGTGTTGGCAAGCGTTTGTCCTTCGATATTCATAAGAGTTCCCCTTATTTTTATTGAATCGGAGGCATTTGCGTAATTTCATGTGGCTTCAGGCGATAATACTCTCCTTTTGGTTCTGTTGCGTCATTCATGTTTGACGAATATCAAATCAATCGTCGCCGGTTTGCGGGTTTCATTGACCGTCAGATTTCTTCGTTTCCAGATTGAGCCCGTGGCCGATCCAGGTCACGCTGAGTGCGGCAAGGAAGATGGCAAGACCCGGTGCGATGACCAGAACCGGCATCCGCTCGGCATAGGCCTGCGCATCTGCCAGCATCAGCGCCCAGTCGGCGGCCGGTGGCTGGACTCCAAGCCCGAGGAATGACAAGCCACCTACCGTGATCAGCTTGTGGCCGAAGCGTAGAAAGGCCACGGCCGCAATCGGCCAGATGGTGTTGGGAATGATGTGCCGGAAGATGATGAAGCGCCGTGTGCAGCCAAGCACCTCCGCCGCGCGGATATATTCGCGGGAATTGATCGACAGCGTCAGCCCCCGCGCCAGCCGCGCAAAAGGCGTCCAGCCGACGATCGTCAGCGAGGCGATCAAGGTACCATAGCCCGGTCCGAAGATGGCCACCAGGAAAATCGCGATCACGACGTCCGGGATCGCGATAAGCAGATCCACTATGCGCATCAGCACCTCGTCGACGATACCGCGGCTGCGGCCACTGATGATGCCGATAAAGGTGCCGATGGCCATGGAGAGAATGACGGTGATGGCGGCGATGGTCACCGTAAAGCGGCCACCGATCAAAAGCCGGCTGAGCACATCGCGGCCGAGATGGTCGGTTCCGAGCCAGTAAAGACTGCTGGGCGCATTCAACCGCAGGCGAAGGTTCTGCTTTGCGGGATCGTAGGGCGAAATCCACGGCGCGATGATGAGCAGCACGATGATGGCGAGGAAAATCGCCGCCCCCGCATAAAAGGTCCAGTGCCGCCGGCGAATGAAATCCGTAAAACGCGACAGGCTCGAAGTGCGTTTGGGCAGGGCCAACGGCATGGCGGCGGACGCAGCAGCTGGAAAATGACTAGTGGTCATGGTGACCTCGTATCGCTGGATTGATCAGGACATAAAAACTGTCCGCGAGGGTGTTGATGAGAATGGAAAGCGCCACGATGCAGACGAAACCGCCCTGCAACATCGGAATGTCGCGATTGACCACGGCGTCGTAGAGCAGCCGGCCCATGCCCGGAATGGCGAAGATTACCTCCACGACCACCGATCCGCCGAGCAGGCCCGCCAGCCACAATGCAAAGAAGGTGACGACCGGCAGCGAGCCGTTGCGGATGCCGTGACGCATGACGGTGCCATGCATGCCAAGGCCACGGCTGCGGGCTGCCGTGATGTAGGGGGCGCGCAGAACCTCGGCCATGGCGGCACGCGTCACCTGTGTGAAATAGGCGAGCGGTCTGAGCGTGAGCGTCAGCGCCGGCAGCACCAGCGAGCGCCAGCTGTCCCATCCGGCTGAAGGCAACCAGCCGAGATAGAGCGCAAAGACCAGCGCCGACATGGGCGCGAACCAGTATTCCGGCGTCGCGACGAACGTCTGGATCATCAGCGTCGCGAAATTGTCGAGCCGCCCGCCGGGGCGCATGGCGGCCAGCGTGCCGAGCGGGAGCGCAACCGCAACCGCAATGGCAAGGGCCGTCAACGCCAGGGTGACAGAAACCCAGAGCGATCGCATCAACTCTGCGGCAACCGGCTGGCTGCTGGTGAAGGAAAATCCGAGATCGCCCCGCAATGCATTCCCCAACCATGCGAAATATTGCACGTAGAGAGGCCGGTCGAGACCGAGGCTGACCCGCAGCGCCTCCACCGCGTGCGGATCGAGCGCCGTATCCCGCATGCGCGAAAAGAGGATGGTGCGGGCCGGATCACCGCCCGCCATATAGGGCAGGAGAAACGCGATAACGGACACGATCGCCAGCATCAGGCACAGAATGAGAAAGCGCTGTAATATCCGTATCCACATAGCTTGGTCTCCTTCACCGTCATTGGTGTCTGCACTGCACTTCAAACCGGCTTTTCACCGGGAAAACGGCCGCTTATTTCGCGAGGCGCTGTAGCTCCATAATCGGACCGGAGGTCCCCTTGAGCATGCCGGACCTTTTCGGCACGACGGCAACCGGGGCAAAATCAACGTCGTCGGAATGGGCCAGATCCTGAATGATCGGGCATTCCGGTTCTCCGTTATCAGGGCAATAGGTGGCGAGGTTTCGAAGCGTATCGGCCATTTCCCGGAGCGTGTGCATCTTTGCCTCCAGATCGACCACATGCTCCATGACGATGCGTTTGACATCGCAGGAAGCGCCGCCGGGATCGCGCCAAAGGGTCATGAGCTGCCTGATTTTTTCGATGGAAAAGCCGAGATCGCGGCCGCGTCGGATGAAGCGCAGCGTTTCCAGATCGTTGGTCGTGTAGACTCTGTATCCGGAATCCGTGCGGTTTGCGGATTTGATCAGGCCGATGGTCTCATAGTGCCTGATCATTTTCGCAGAAACACCGGAGGCGGCGGCGGCGGTGCCAATATTCATCGATCCTGCTCCTATCTTTCCGAGGTTAAAACGATGTCAGCATGACTGTCGGAGAGCGCGTCGGCGCCGTCGATCCAGCCGATCACCACGTCACTCGATGGTATCGCCCGGCATGCAAGCGTCAGGCCATTTGCCTTGTCTTCCTCCGTCAGCGAAAAAGGCGTGTGCTTGAGAAGTTCGACCTCGCCCGAAATCAGCCTCGACTTGCAGGCGCCGCAGCGGCCCATGCGACAGCTGTGCGGATAAGCAACGCCCGCCGCCAAGGCGGCCTGAAGTACGGTCTCGCCCTGTGCCACCGTAATGCTGCGGTCGATCTGCGGCAGGTGAATGGTATGGGGAAGAGCCATCTGCCTGCTCCCTATTCCGCCGCCGCGAGCTTCAGGCCCGCAGGTGTGTCCGTGAGCGGCGCCCGGAACGTTTTCAGGCGCAAGGCATTCGTCAGCACGAAGACGCTGGAAAGCGCCATGGCTCCGGCGGCAAGGACAGGCGACAGCAGAACGCCGTTGACAGGATACAATATTCCAGCCGCGACGGGAACGAGAGCCGCGTTATAAGCGAAGGCCCAGAAGAGGTTCTGACCGATATTGCGGATGGTCGCCTTCGAGAGCGCAATCGCATTGGCCACGCCGCGCAAGTCGCCGGACATCAGCACCACATCGGCGCTTTCGATCGCGACATCCGTGCCGGTGCCTATGGCCAGACCAACATCGGCGGCGGCAAGCGCTGGCGCATCGTTGATGCCATCGCCCACAAAAGCGACACGTCGTCCACCGGCAGAAAGCTTCTTGACCGCCTCCACCTTGCCATCGGGCAGCACTTCCGCAACCACCTCGTCAATGCCGAGGCGACGGGCGATTGCTTCCGCGGTGCGGCGGTTATCCCCGGTGATCATCACGACCTTGAGACCCAGCGCATGCAGCGCTGCAATCGCTTCCGGTGTCGATTGCTTGACCGGATCGGCAACGGCGATAATTGCGGCCAGCCTGCCATCGACGGCAGCATAAAGAGGCGATTGCCCTTCCCTGCCCAGGCGCTCGGCATCATCTGCGAAACTGCCGACATCGTAACCGAGCTTCGTCATGAACCGGTCCGCACCGGCCTCCACCTTGCGGCCGTCCACCTGCGCTGCGACACCGAAACCTGGCGTGGCCTCGAAGGCTTCAGCATTGGCGAGCACCATCCCGCCATGTTTCGCGGCCTCGACGATCGCTTCCGCAATCGGATGTTCGGAGTGATTTTCCAGCGAGGCGACAAGGCGCAGCACTTCATCCGTGTCGAACCCCTGCGTCGTCGCAAAATGCACCAGTTTCGGCTTGCCGAGCGTCAGCGTGCCCGTCTTGTCGACCGCGATAATATCGGCGTCGCGCAGCGTCTGAAGCGCATCGCCACGGCGAAACAGCACGCCCATTTCGGCGGCGCGGCCGGTACCGACCATGATGGAGGTCGGCGTGGCGAGACCCATGGCGCAGGGGCAAGCGATGATGAGAACTGCAACCGCGTTGACGAGCGCGAAGGTCAAAGCCGGATCGGGGCCGAAGATGAACCAGACGGCAAAGGTGGCGAGTGCGGCAAGCATGACGGCCGGCACGAACCAGCTGGTCACCTTGTCCACCAGCGCCTGGATAGGCAGCTTGTCGGCCTGAGCCTCCTCAACCATGCGGATGATCTGGGCAATCAGCGTATCGGCACCCACCTTGGTGGCGCGCAAGGTCAGGGAACCATTGCGGTTGACCGTACCCCCGACAACCTCCGAACCCGCCGTCTTGGTCACAGGCACCGGCTCGCCCGTGATCATCGACTCATCGACATAAGAAGAGCCGCTGAGCACCAACCCATCGACCGGCACCTTTTCGCCTGGGCGAACGACGATGACATCGTCCACGCGCACGTCCTGCAGCGGCACATCGACGGTTTCGCCATCGCGCAGCACCCGTGCTGACTTGGCCTGCAGGCCGACCAGCCGCTTAATTGCTTCGCTGGTGCGGCCTTTGGCCCGCGCCTCCAGAAAGCGCCCGAGCAGGATCAGCGTAACGATGACCGCTGCGGCTTCATAATAGACATTGGCCGTGCCGCTCGGCAGGATCCGGGGCAGGAAGGTGGCCACGACCGAAAATCCCCAGGCGGCCGCCGTGCCGAGCACGACGAGCGAATTCATATCCGGCGCAAGCCGCAAAAGCGCTGGGATGCCCTTTTTGAAGAAGCGCAGGCCAGGCCCGAAGAGAACCAGCGTCGTCAGGACAAATTGCAGACACCAGCTTTCCCGCATGCCGATCGTTTCCATCACGACATCATGGATGGCGGGTATCAGATGCGAGCCCATTTCCAGCACGAAGACCGGGAGCGTGAGAACCGCCGCCAGGGCAAGGCTGATTTTGAGGTGACGTAGCTCCGCTTCGCGCTTGTCCTGCTCCTCACCGGGCGCCTTGTCGGCAATGATCTCGCTTGCGCTGTAACCGGCCTTCTTGATGGCGTCA
>NZ_JBQYSN010000158.1:2500-5586 GCF_052686535.1 Agrobacterium sp. DKPNP3
GGTAGGAAGGAAAGCTTGTCCGAGGCATTTTTGTTGTTTGAAGGTTTAGGCCTTCATCTGATGGGAATGCTGGATTGATGTTGCCTGACCGCGCATCACCGGATGATATCTCGAGAAGCTGGTCTTAATGGTATGGCTTCGAGGTGCACCGGCGTGCCCTCAATGAAGACCATACCGACACGTCGATGTCATCAGGAAAGACTTGATTGTAAAAGGTAATCAGGTTGCCGTTCCCAAGTGAACGGCTATGGATGAGCATAGACAATGAGAACGAAGAAGTGAATTAAGGGCATTTGGTGGATGCCTTGGCATGCACAGGCGAAGAAGGACGTGATACGCTGCGAAAAGCCGTGGGGAGCTGCGAATAAGCTTTGATCCATGGATCTCCGAATGGGGCAACCCACCTTAAATGCTTGGAAAATCCAAACCGTCTTTGACGGCTTGGGTTTCCAAGCATTGTGATAAGGTATCTGCACCTGAATACATAGGGTGTAAGAAGCGAACGCAGGGAACTGAAACATCTAAGTACCTGCAGGAAAGGACATCAACCGAGACTCCGCAAGTAGTGGCGAGCGAACGCGGACCAGGCCAGTGGCAATGATGAATAAAGCGGAACGATTTGGAAAAGTCGGCCATAGAGGGTGATAGCCCCTTACGCGTAGAACAGTCATTGTCCTTGAGTAGGGCGGGACACGTGAAATCCTGTCTGAACATGGGGAGACCACTCTCCAAGCCTAAGTACTCGTGCATGACCGATAGCGAACAAGTACCGTGAGGGAAAGGTGAAAAGCACCCCGACGAGGGGAGTGAAATAGAACCTGAAACCGGATGCCTACAAACAGTCGGAGCTCGCAAGAGTGACGGCGTACCTTTTGTATAATGGGTCAACGACTTAGTGTAACTAGCAAGCTTAAGCCGGTAGGTGTAGGCGCAGCGAAAGCGAGTCTGAATAGGGCGATTGAGTTAGTTGCATTAGACCCGAAACCGAGTGATCTAGCCATGAGCAGGCTGAAGGTTGGGTAACACCAACTGGAGGGCCGAACCCATAACTGTTGCAATAGTTCGGGATGACTTGTGGCTAGGGGTGAAAGGCCAATCAAACTCGGAAATAGCTGGTTCTCCGCGAAATCTATTTAGGTAGAGCGTCGACCGAATACCCTCGGGGGTAGAGCACTGGATGGGCTATGGGGACTCACCGTCTTACTGATCCTAACCAAACTCCGAATACCGAGGAGTACTAGTCGGCAGACACACGGCGGGTGCTAACGTCCGTCGTGAAAAGGGCAACAACCCTGACCTCCAGCTAAGGTCCCCAAGTCATGGCTAAGTGGGAAAGGATGTGAGGATCCCAAAACAACCAGGATGTTGGCTTAGAAGCAGCCATCATTTAAAGAAAGCGTAACAGCTCACTGGTCTAAATAAGGGTCTTTGCGCCGAAAATGTAACGGGGCTAAAGCCATGCACCGAAGCTGAGGATTGTAGCAACCTTCGGGTTGCCGCAGTGGTAGCGGAGCGTTCCGTAAGTCTGTGAAGGCGGACCCGTGAGGGCTGCTGGAGATATCGGAAGTGCGAATGTTGACATGAGTAACGATAAAGGGAGTGAGAGACTCCCTCGCCGAAAGACCAAGGGTTCCTGCTTAAAGTTAATCTGAGCAGGGTTAGCCGGCCCCTAAGACGAGGCGGACACGCGTAGTCGATGGGAACCACGTTAATATTCGTGGGCCTGGTGGTAGTGACGGATCTCGTGTGTTGTACAACCTTATTGGATTGGTTGTGCGGCGAAGAGGTTCCAGGAAATAGCTCCACCGTATAGACCGTACCCGAAACCGACACAGGTGGTCAGGTAGAGTATACCAAGGCGCTTGAGAGAACTATGTTGAAGGAACTCGGCAAATTGCACGCGTAACTTCGGAAGAAGCGTGACCCTTTTGTACGCAAGTATGATGGGGTGGCACAGACCAGGGGGTAGCGACTGTTTATCAAAAACACAGGGCTCTGCGAAGTAGCAATACGACGTATAGGGTCTGACGCCTGCCCGGTGCTGGAAGGTTAAAGGGAGGGGTGCAAGCTCTGAACTGAAGCCCCAGTAAACGGCGGCCGTAACTATAACGGTCCTAAGGTAGCGAAATTCCTTGTCGGGTAAGTTCCGACCTGCACGAATGGCGTAACGACTTCCCCGCTGTCTCCAACATAGACTCAGTGAAATTGAATTCCCCGTGAAGATGCGGGGTTCCTGCGGTCAGACGGAAAGACCCCGTGCACCTTTACTATAGCTTTACACTGGCATTCGCCAAGGCATGTGTAGGATAGGTGGTAGGCTTTGAAGCATGGACGCCAGTCTGTGTGGAGCCATCCTTGAAATACCACCCTTATCTTCGTGGATGTCTAACCGCGGTCCGTTATCCGGATCCGGGACAGTGTATGGTGGGTAGTTTGACTGGGGCGGTCGCCTCCGAAAGAGTAACGGAGGCGCGCGATGGTTAGCTCAGACCGGTCGGAAATCGGTCGTCGAGTGCAATGGCATAAGCTAGCCTGACTGCGAGACTGACAAGTCGAGCAGAGACGAAAGTCGGTCATAGTGATCCGGTGGTCCCGTGTGGAAGGGCCATCGCTCAACGGATAAAAGGTACGCCGGGGATAACAGGCTGATGACCCCCAAGAGTCCATATCGACGGGGTTGTTTGGCACCTCGATGTCGACTCATCGCATCCTGGGGCTGGAGCAGGTCCCAAGGGTATGGCTGTTCGCCATTTAAAGCGGTACGTGAGTTGGGTTCAGAACGTCGTGAGACAGTTCGGTCCCTATCTGCCGTGGGTGTAGGAATATTGACAGGATCTGTCCCTAGTACGAGAGGACCGGGATGGACGTATCTCTGGTGGATCTGTTGTCCTGCCAAGGGCATAGCAGAGTAGCTATATACGGAATGGATAACCGCTGAAGGCATCTAAGCGGGAAACCAACCTGAAAACGAGTGTTCCCTATCAGAGCCGTGGAAGACGACCACGTTGATAGGACGGGTGTGGAAGCACAGCAATGTGTGAAGCTTACCGTTACTAATAGCTCGATCGACTTCTTCGTTCCCATTG
>NZ_JBQYSN010000159.1:0-5436 GCF_052686535.1 Agrobacterium sp. DKPNP3
GAGCGCAACGCCCGGCAATTCGCGGTGGCGCTGGCAGACTCGCTTTCCTCCAGCTACTGGCTGTCTGAGCGCATCATGCTCGACATTTCCGGTGCGCAACTCGCAACGACGCTGACTGGGCTCGGCATGGAGTTTTCCGAGGCGGCCTTCGTGCTGCAATGCTTCTATCCGCATCTCTCCGCCGCCGAAGGCGACATGAGCCGTGCCGAAGCGCTGCTTGACCGCCTGAACATCATTGAAAGCGAAGAGCGGCTGGAAAGCTGGCGCAGGGCCGACAGCTATACGCATGGACGCGAGCGTAAATCCCACGCGCCCGCGGCGCAGAAGACCGGCACACGGGGATAATGCGGCTGCCCTGCGGCGGGAGCCACAACAGGCTTCGTGGCCGCAGAAGCGAGGCCGTGGTCTGCCTCTAAGACCTGGGCTGATCAACCAGCGTCAACAGCGTCCCGATCTCGTCGGTCTCTATTTCGACAACCCACAGATCGCTGTCGAAGCGACGCTCCTTTTCCAGCAGCGCAGCGCTTTCGTCGGCGTCCACACCGGAAAGACGCGTTTCGAAACGCCGCTCGGCACGGATTTCCTCGTCATCGGCGAAACTCTGCGGTGCGGGGCCATAGAGGTTCTCGCGGCCATCGCGCAGCCGCTGGCGAACGAAAATAGCGCCCGCCTCCTCCGCACCCTTCTTTTCGACAGCGGCGAATCCACCGGCCGTGAAGACGCGGCGGATGAGGGCTGAGACGAACATTTCGGATTTGAGGCGCATGGGTTTGCTTTCGATTTTTGCGCTGGCCAGGTGGGTGGAGCTCACCCCGGCTGGCTTCAAAACTTCAAAGCGCCCCGATCGACTTCAGCTTCTTCAGCACGGCCTCGCTGGGCTCACCGGTTTCCGGCAGACGGTAATGCCTCTCAAACGCCCTGATTGCATTGCGGGTCTGCTGGCCGGCCACGCCGTCCACCTTCACATCGGCATAGGCGATATTGATCAGGCCCTGCTGGATCTTTGCGATGAGATCACGGCTTGCAGGCTTGGACGCGCTGCTGAGAGAAATCGGCTCCGCCTTTGGATGCGGCGCTTCCGCCTTGCGGATGGCAGCGGCGACGGGGTCGATTTCGACGCCGCCGCTGGTATCGGCCGGGCGGTCCTTCGGGATTGCGGCAACCGTTGCACCGTCGATCCTGAGCGCCGCCAGCACTCGAGTCGTCGGTTCGCCGGTCTGTTCCATGCCGAGCGTTTCTTCGAAGAACATGATGGCGGCGGCCGTCTTTGGGCCCATTCGACCGTCTGCCTCGCCCTCGTAGAGCCCGCGCTTCTTCAGCTCGGCCTGGATATCGGCGACGATCTGCTGCGGTTTTGCAGCATCGGCGGCAGGTTGCGCCGGGGTCACTGCAGCGGTCTGTTGGGGTGACGTCTCAGGCTCCGCTGGCCGCTCAATGCGGAAAGTGGTGACATTGCCGTGGGTGCCGAGCGGTTCGGCCGGGCGATAACCGGCGATGCCGTTCGGGTTCTCAGCGTCGCGCGTGCGAAGAAATGGCGTCGGATGAACGCCCGGCTGATACCACAGCGCATTGGCGGCGACAAAGCCGAAAACGACCGCAAAGGCACCGCAGCCGCCGACCAGTTTCGGATGGCGCAGGATTTCGCGCCCGATGGCCGAAACCACCAAGGAAACAATGCCGACACCAAGCTGGGCCGCTGTTTTCTTAGGCGATTTTCGCTTTCGCGGGGCCATCGTCACCGTCCTTTCTCATTCTTGCGGCCATCTCGCCGAGCTGCCGGATGCGGGGCGGAAACTCCACCATGCTTTCGGCTTCAGCGCTTTCACCGCCACCCGCCATGCCGGAACCGTCGGCAGGCAGGGTGATCGTTACGACCGTCCCCTCGCCGGGCTTGCTGGCGATGGCGAACGTGCCGCCATGCAGAGCCACAAGCCCCTTGACCAGGGACAATCCCAGACCCGTGCCCTCATAGCGACGGGTATATTCATTCTGAACCTGCATGAAAGGCTGGCCCAGGAGCTCGATCTTGTCTTCGGCAATGCCGATACCGGTGTCGCTCACCGTCAGCTTCAGCATCGTGCCCTCACGCGCGGCGTCGATCGACACAACACCACCCGCATCGGTAAATTTTATGGCATTGCCGGCGAGATTGATGAGAACCTGCCGGATGGCGCGCTGATCGGCAGCGATTTCGCCAATGCCGCGCTGGATGCGGCTCGTCAGCGTCAGGCCCTTTTCCTTGGCCTGGAGGCCGAGCATGGCTTCGCAGGAGGAGATGGTTTCGGCAATCGGGAAGCTTTCCATCATCAGCTCGTAGCGGCCGGCTTCCAGTTTGCTCATGTCGAGCATGGTGTTGACGACGGAGAGAAGATGCGCGCCCGACTGACGGATGAGGCCGACATATTCCCGCTGGCGGTCGTTTTCCAGCCGGCCGAAATATTCGCCGGCGAGGATGTCGGAGAAACCAAGGACCGCATTGAGCGGTGTGCGCAGCTCATGGCTGACGGCGGCGAGAAAACGCGACTTGGCGTCGTTGGCGGATTCCGCCTCGGCCGCCTTGCGGGCGACATCGCGGCGCAGGCGCTCCATCTCGGTGATATCGGTCAGCTGGGCGACGATACGGCGCAGGCGTCCGGTCGCGCCGCGAATGGCCGTCATCTCGATCCGTGCGTGCATGAACTGCGCCTGGCGCGATTTCGCACCGGTCTCGAAGCGGAGTTCGGCCGTTGCCGTGTCTTCGCCCTGCCTCAGCGCGTCGAAAGCCTGCATCAGGTCGATACGGTCGGAGACATAGACATATTCGACGAGGATATGGCCCTTGCTGGCCTGAAGATCGGCCGGGAAGGTTGAGACATCGCGGCCGGAAACGTGTTCCACAAAGCCGGTCTCCCCGATGACCAGCATCAGCCCCGGCACCTGCGAGGCCGCGATCAGATCCTCATTCGCCGACGCGGTCGCATTGACGGATGCACCGCGCGACTGGTGGGAAAAGGCAATGAGCACTGCAGCAGCGGCCAAAAATATTGCCAGCACCAGAGCGGCGCCAATCGGCAGTGCGATGGCGGGGCTGACGATCAGGCTGAAAAGGGCTGGTACAACCAGAAGGCCGACGGCGCTGAAGGCAATCAGCCAGCGCAGGCGCGCAACGGTCTCAGTCCGCCTTTCGGCGTCCTCTTCCATACGCGCAAGCCACCTGCCCGCTGCATGGTCAACCAGTGCGACCGCTTTTTCTCTCATATTACGCAATACCAAACCCGAATCCAAAAGGCGGTTCCAATGGCTCCGACAATAGAAGGCGGCGGCTTAAGGAATGGATAAAAAGAATGACCTCAAAGCACCCTCGAAGGCGCCGCAGTCCCAATACGGAGCATTTATTCGAGGCTTTGCCAATCATGGTTAATGACGGGTAAGCGACGGATTTCGCTTCATTTTTGCCATCATGTTAACTTTTGTGGCAGGGCAGGCGCCAGCTTTGCCCGGGAACGCCCGGCCTCTGTCGCAATTATGCTTAACATGGGCCGTTAAAATGCGAATGAATTCGTTGCAGGTGTCCCGGGGTGCGGAGAATAGATACAATTTGAATTAAATTGCGCCGCTTTTTGCAATCGGCTGTTCGCCGGTCGGCTGTAGCGTCTTCACAAGCCCGACAAACGGGACAAAGGCCAATGACCCGGAACCGGGCGGGGCTTTTAGAAAACAAAGATCATCTGGCAGGGTGTCTGACAATGTGGTTTCTGATCAAAGGAACATTCTGGTTTTCGCTGGTGCTGGTGGCGCTGTCCTATTTCGGCAGCTACAACGACCCAACCAAGGAACCTTCGGCATTTGATCTTCCCAGCGCCGTGTCGGCAGCCGGTGAAGCCTATCGTTATGTCAGCGCCATCTGCATCGAAAAGCCCGACGTTTGCGTCAAGGGCGCCGAAACCTTCCACGCGCTCGGCGAGCGCGCCAAGGAAGGCGCCAAGGTTGCCTATGAGCTGCTGGACAAGCAGCTCGCCTCCGGTGACAAACCTGCTGACGTCGCTGACGTTGCTGCGGAAGCCGAGACGCTGGCAGCAGCACCCGTCGTCAGTGTCGAATTCCCCGGCAAGCCCGATCCGCTGAAGACCGGCACCGTCATTCCCCTGCCGCAGAAGCGCCCTGCTCCCTGATATTGCGGCCCTGAGCCTTTTTGCCGCTCCCTTTTGGCAGACGGAGATATCCGTCGGCCCACTGCCTGCCTGACTTGCCCACGGAAACCTGTTTTCCGTGGGCTTTTTTTCGCTCATGGTTCAAAACCGCGGACACTTCGCCTATATGCTGGGCAAGACATTGAAAAACGGATGATACGGCGTGCCCATGGCCTCTCTTGAAACGATCCTCGACGACTTCGCTTTCCTCGATGACTGGGAGGACCGCTATCGTTATGTCATCGAACTGGGAAAAGCGCTCCCCGATCTGCCCGAGGACAAGCGCACCGCTGACAACAAGGTGCAGGGCTGTGCAAGCCAGGTCTGGCTCGTCAGCCACAGTGACGGCGCGGAAGATCCTCTTCTGACCTTCGAGGGCGATTCGGATGCACATATCGTGCGCGGGCTCGTCGCCATCGTGCTCGCCGTCTATTCCGGCAAAAAAGCCTCCGAGATCGTCAATCTCGATGCCATTGAGGTCTTCGACAAGATCGGACTTGTGGAGCATCTCTCCGCGCAGCGCGCCAATGGCCTTCGCTCCATGATCAAGCGTATTCGCGAGGAAGCTCGCCTGCTTGCCGCCTGAGCTTCATCGCGTTATCGACGGGCGATAATCCGTGTCGCCCCAATGGTGGCTCCCGCTGCGTGTTTTACGCTCGGGTGGCGCGTAGTGGCGGGCAAGCGCCAGAAGTGCTGCCCGCAACAGCAGTTTTGCCGAGCGGGCCGGCCACTGCCGCTCCCGTTCCACCGTCTCGAGGCCCTTTTCGAAACAGCAGACATCGATGGCGACGCCCGCCAGTTCCGGTCCCATCGCATCCGCCGCGCGGGAAAAGCGATCCCTCGCCGCCATTGCCGCCTCGGTAATATCGAGGATGCCTCCCGGCTCACCTTTCGTGCGGCTCGCAACCCTCGGCTCCCACGTCGCCGTCACCTTCGGGTTCAGGTGCCCCCGGTGGAAATCGCCGGCAAGTCGCTCGCCGGCCTCCAGCGCCTCCGCCGGGAAAAAGACGCCGCCGCATCGCTCTTTCAGCCTGGCAAGACTGCTGAGCGGCGAGCTGTTGAGATTGCGGCGCGCGCTCTGTCGCGCATCGTCAACCTCCACGACAACGGTCTGCATGTCCCGATGCTGTTCCTGGAATATCTCGTCGCGGTCTTTCGCAATCGCCCGCTTCAGATAAGAGGTCAGCGGCGGCGCCGCGTAGAGCGTGCTCTCGCGCTGCTCGACCAGCCCGGAAGACACCGCAAGCCGGACCACCTCCGCTGCCAA
>NZ_JBQYSN010000160.1:0-5423 GCF_052686535.1 Agrobacterium sp. DKPNP3
ATGTTCGCCGCAGATGCCGAGTTTGAGCTCCGGCCGCGTCTGGCGGCCGCGTTCGGCGGCGATCCGGATTAATTCACCGACACCGTCGAAATCGAGCGAGATAAACGGATCGCGTTCGATGATGCCCTTGCGCTGATAGGTATTGATGAAACGGGCCGCATCGTCACGCGAAATGCCGAAGGTGGTCTGCGTCAAATCGTTGGTGCCGAAGGAGAAGAACTCCGCCGCTTCAGCGATGACATGAGCACGCAGGGCCGCACGCGGCAGCTCGATCATGGTGCCGGTGAGATATTCGATCTCCATCCCGGTCTCTTTGGCGACGGCGGCAGCAACGCCATCGATGACCGCGGTCACATAATCCAACTCCGAGCGCAGACCCACCAGCGGCACCATGATCTCAGGCACGACGGGTGCGCCAGTGATGCGCGCCGCCGCAACGGCGGCTTCGAAAATGGCGCGGGCCTGCATTTCCGCGATCTCGGGATAGGAAATGGCGAGACGGCAGCCGCGATGGCCGAGCATCGGGTTAAACTCGTGCAGCGCATCGAGCCGCTGGCGAAACACCGTTTGCGGCATGCCCATGGCGGCGGCGACCTCGACGATCTCGCCATCGGTCTTCGGCAGGAATTCGTGCAGCGGTGGGTCAAGCAGGCGGATCGTCACCGGCAGGCCATGCATGATCTGGAACAGTTCGGTGAAATCCGAACGCTGCATCGGCAGAAGCTCATCAAGCGCCGCCCGCCTGCCCTTTTCGCTTTCGGCAAGGATCATCTCGCGCATCACATGGATACGGTCGCCCTCGAAGAACATGTGTTCGGTGCGGCAGAGGCCGATGCCCTCAGCGCCAAAGGCACGGGCAGCGCGGGCGTCTGCCGGCGTGTCGGCATTGGTGCGCACGGTCATCCGGCGCAGATCGTCCGCCCATTCCATCAGCTTGCCGAAATCGCCCGAGAGTTCCGGCTGCATCATCGGCACCTCGCCCTTCAGCACGCGGCCGGAGGACCCGTCAATCGTGATGACATCGCCGCGTTTGAGCATGCAGCCGACGCCGATCAGCACCTTGTTGCGCATGTCGACGCGCATGGAGCCCGCGCCGGTGACGCAGGGAATGCCCATGCCGCGCGCGACGACGGCGGCGTGGCTTGTCATCCCACCGCGCGTCGTCAAAATGCCTTCGGCCGCATGCATGCCGTGAATATCTTCCGGGCTGGTTTCGATGCGCACCAGAATGACGCTGCGGCCTTCAGCTTCCGCCGCAACCGCCTCTTCGGCGGTAAAAACGATTTCCCCCGTCGCCGCCCCCGGAGACGCCGGCAGACCGGAGCCGATGATCGGTCGGGATGTGCCGGGATCGATGGTCGGGTGCAGCAACTGGTCGAGCGAGGACGGCTCAATGCGGCAGACGGCTTCCTCCTGCGAAATCAGCCCTTCTTCTACCATGTCGACAGCGATTTTCATCGCGGCTCGGGTTGTGCGTTTGCCGGAGCGGGTCTGCAACATCCAGAGCTTGCCGCGCTCGATGGTAAATTCCAGGTCCTGCATGTCGCGATAATGGGTTTCCAGCCGCTTGCAGATCGCCAGGAATTCCGAAAAAGCTTCTGGCATCAGCTTTTCCATGGAAGGCTTGTCGGAACCGGAGGTGAGACGCGCGGCCTCGGTGATGGATTGCGGCGTGCGGATGCCGGCGACCACGTCTTCGCCTTGCGCGTTGACGAGGAATTCTCCGTAAAGCTCTGCCTCGCCTGTCGACGGATTACGGGTAAAGGCAACGCCGGTTGCCGATGACGATCCGAGATTGCCGAAGACCATGGCCTGCACGTTGACGGCCGTGCCCCAGTCGCCGGGAATATTGTGCAGGTGCCGATAGGTCAGGGCCCGGTGGTTGGTCCAGCTGGCGAACACAGCGCCGATTGCGCCCCAGAGCTGAACATGACAGTCCTGCGGGAAGGCCTCGCCAAGCTCATCCTCGATCAGCTTCTTGTAAAGCGAAACGACGTGCTGCCACTCGACCGCAGACATGTCCGTATCATATTCGTGACCAAGCCGGCCTTTTTCATCTTCGAGGATTTCCTCGAACATTTCATGGTCGAGACCCATGACGACATCGGCATACATCTGGATGAAGCGGCGATAGCTGTCCCAGGCGAAACGGGCATCGCCGGCATCGTGACCCAACGCCTCGACGGTGCGGTCGTTGAGACCGAGATTGAGCACCGTATCCATCATGCCGGGCATGGAGGCACGCGCGCCGGAGCGAACGGAGATGAGCAGCGGCGACTGGCTGCCGCCGAAGGTTTTGCCCGTCACGGTTTCCATGCCATGCAGGCCCGCCATGACCTGAACCTTCAGGTCATCAGGCAGATCGCGTCCGTTCTTGTGATAAAGCGCGCAGGCATCGGTGATAATGGTGAGGCCGGGAGGAACGGGTAGGCCGAGAGTTGCCATTTCGGCAAGGTTTGCGCCCTTGCCGCCCAATATGGCAACGTCACCTGCCCTGCCCTCGGCGACACCGTTGCCGAAGGTATAAACCCATTTTTTCATTCCACGCTCTCCACCCAGAAGCGTTGTCATTTTTCTATCATCTACAGCATCGGCGGCATGTTGGAAACGCCACTGGGAGCAGTTTACATCGCAGTGCAGCATAATTGCGGCGGATTCCGCACCAGAATTGCCTTAAACACGACATAACAGCAGCACTGACGCATTCGTGTAATGCGAAGTAACGGAGTGTTTCCTAAGCCATTCAAATCGCGACGAAGAGATTATTCATGCAATTTACCCGCCGCCAGACGCTTAAATTTGCCGGAATTTCCTGTGCAGCCAGCGCACTTGCCGGCGCGTTAAGGGCCGAAGGGGACAATTCCCCTGCAATTGCCGCCGTTCCCTTTGCCCTGACGACGCCCATGCATATCGGCCAAGCGGCATTGCGGGTGCGTGAGCTTGATCCGATGATCGATTATTATCGCTCGGTTCTCGGCTTCAACGAGGTGGAACGGACGGCAAGGGGCGTGACGTTGGGGGTTGGGACAGTGCCCCTGCTCGATCTCGTGCACAAGCCGGCGGCGGATTTCGAGAGCCCGACTTCCGCCGGCCTGTTTCACATCGCTTACCTGATGCCCTCCCGCAAGGATCTGGCGCGATGGCTGGTGCATGCGGCGCTGAAGCAGGTGCCCCTGACCGGCTTTGCCGATCACAATGTCAGCGAGGCGATCTATCTTAGCGATCCCGAAGGCAACGGCATCGAGGTCTACAGCGACCGGCCCAGGGACACGTGGGTCTGGAGCGGCCGCGTGGTCAAGATGGGGACCGAACCGCTCGACGTCGACAATCTGGTGGCGCTGACCGACACGACGAAAAGCGATTTTGAGGCCGCGCCGACCGGCATGCGCATCGGCCATGTTCACCTGCGTGTCGGTGAAATCGCCCACGCCCGTGCCTTTTATGAGCAGGCGGTGGGTTTGCAACCGACACAGGATGCGCGCGCGGACGCCTCCTTCCTCTCCTCCGGCGGTTACCATCACCATCTGGCAGTGAACACCTGGAACAGCCGTGGCGCAAAGGAACGAAACGCCATGGAAACCGGCCTCGACTGGTTTTCGATCATCGTGCGCAATCCCGCCGATCTCGAGGAGCAAAAGACACGACTGAGGGCCGCCGGTTGCGTGTTGGTGGAGATGGAGAATAACGTCGTGGAAGCGATAGACCCCTGGAGCACGCGGCTGCGGCTGGTGCCGGGGGAAGCTTGAGAGGTTAAGAAGTAGACGACGTCCAATCTCATCCCCAACAGCAGCCTTATCGGCGTGACTGAGTTACATGGCTGGAAAGGACGGCTAATTAACAAGCCCAGACGTGAAAAGCCTTTGTCTTATTTCTTCGTACTGTTCCTCCGCCACATAAACGAAATTGCCGTTTTTTCTTAGCCAATTCGCGGCGTGCTGCCTAACCGATAGTTCTGACGAAATTGAAAATAAATCGTCATCCAGAGACTCAAGCAACGGTTGTTTTATATAATCGTCGGTACTCAACATACGATACACTTCGTTGGGATTGGCCTTCGTCCAGCGAATCATTTCGCGAAGAATGTTCACCTGTCTTTCAGCACCTAAGAGAGTAAGGCCATCAAGCGCGATCGCCATCTCGGCCTGATCTCCATCAAGGTTATTTATATATTGGTTGTGACCACCATTATTAACTTCACCTTCATATCGCAACGCTCGAGCTATTTCCACCTCTGCGCAACGTATACTCGAAATGGATTCGTTAACTTTATAAGTCATCCTTTGAATATATAGGTCCATATAGTTGAAAAAAGTTTCAACGAAAATGCTATCATCGTCCACGTAAGCAGAATTCATATAAATTTTCATCAATAACCTTTATAATCCCAGCAATTAAAGATATCGTCCCATTGAGTATAAAGATGCAAACGTCGAGCACGACGCAGATGGCACTTGGAAAAGAAATGCCTTGCGAGGCTGTTGCAGCAACCTCGCAAGGCAACCCATCCGGTACAGGAAACCGGATGGAGGGGTTCTGGGAGAGCACCCTGAGGCTCGCGATGATGATAGCAAGGGAGCGCGGGTTCTTGCCCACCCGAATGGGTGATATCGGCTGAAAAATTCGCGTTTTAAGAGAATTTTGCGGTCGGGCTCAGACGGCTTCGCGGAGCTGCTCGGCGGTCTGCAGATCGACCGACACGAGTTGAGATACACCCTGTTCGGCCATGGTGACACCGAAGAGGCGGTTCATGCGCGCCATGGTGATGGGATTATGGGTGATGATGACGAAGCGGGTTTCGGTGGAGGCCACCATTTCGTCCATCAGGTTGCAATAGCGCTCGACATTGTGGTCGTCGAGCGGCGCGTCCACCTCGTCCAGCACGCAGATTGGCGCGGGATTGGTCAGGAAGACCGCAAAGATCAGCGCCATGGCCGTCAGGGCCTGCTCGCCGCCTGACAGAAGCGTCATGGTCTGCGGTTTTTTGCCCGGCGGACGGGCGAGGATTTCGAGGCCGGCTTCCAGCGGATCATCGGATTCGATCAGCTGCAATTCCGCCGTGCCGCCGCCGAAGAGATGGGTGAACAGTCGCTGGAACTGTGAATTGACCACGTCGAAGGCGGCAATCAGCCGCTCGCGACCTTCGCGATTGAGGCTCTGGATGCCGGCGCGCAGCTTGCGTACCGCATCGATGATATCGTCCCGCTCCTTGATCAGCGCCGCGAGCTTGGCGGAAAGCTCGGCCTGTTCCTCCTCGGCACGCAGATTGACGGCGCCAAGCCTTTCGCGCTCGATCTTCAGCCGGTCCAGATCACGCTCGACATCGCGTATATCGGGCTTTGGCTGGTCCGGGCCAAGGCCGGTCAGGCGAAACGCCATATGCGGCTCGGTATTCAACGTTTCGCGGATGCGATGTTCCGCCTCCT
>NZ_JBQYSN010000161.1:0-5383 GCF_052686535.1 Agrobacterium sp. DKPNP3
AAGGCGAAGAAAAGCCTGCCGGTGAAGAGGCTGCGCCTCTCGAGAATGCTGCCGAATAAGCAGCATCTGCAAATCACATCGCGATTGAAAAACTCCGGCTTGCCGGAGTTTTTTGTTTTCGGCGATCCTTCGCATTCTCCGGCTTTATTGGACTGGCGAATTGACACCTGTCAGGTAGACCGAAAATTTCCCGATACGGTAGATTCACTCCCCTTTAAACCGATGAAAACGCCTCCCATATTCGTGCAGGAAGGATAAAACCGCATTGTCGGTGCCGACCAGCGAGAGGCGACGGGCGTGAAATCTCTTCAACACGGCTGTCGTAGCGGGGCTTGCCTTTTGAGGGAGCCTCAACCCTAACACCCGGAGCCGTGCCGAAAGCGGGCGGACCGGTCTATGGAGGTTCGACTATGAATATTGAAAAATACTCCGAGCGCGTTCGCGGTTTTCTGCAATCGGCGCAAACCTTTGCGCTTGCCGAAAACCATCAGCAGTTTTCGCCCGAACATGTTCTGAAGGTTCTGCTTGATGACGAGCAGGGCATGGCGGCATCACTCATTGAGCGCGCCGGCGGCAACGCCGAGGAAGCGCGGCTCGCCAATGACGCGGCCCTTGCGAAGTTGCCGAAGGTTTCCGGCGGTAACGGCGGCCTTGCGCTGACTGCACCGCTTGCTAAGGTTTTCTCCACTGCTGAAGACCTTGCGAAGAAGGCCGGCGACAGTTTTGTCACCGTCGAGCGTCTTCTGCAGGCGCTTGCAATCGAAAGCTCTGCGTCCACCTCGGCTTCCCTGAAGAAGGCGGGTGCGACCGCACAGGCGCTTAACCAGGTCATCAATGACATTCGCAAGGGCCGCACGGCTGACAGCGCCAACGCCGAACAGGGCTTCGATGCGCTGAAGAAGTTCGCGCGCGACCTGACGGAAGAAGCCCGCGAAGGCAAGCTCGACCCTGTTATCGGTCGCGACGACGAGATTCGCCGCACCATTCAGGTCCTGTCGCGCCGCACCAAGAACAACCCCGTTTTGATCGGTGAACCAGGCGTCGGTAAAACAGCCATCGCGGAGGGCCTTGCGCTGCGCATCGTCAATGGCGACGTGCCTGAAAGCTTGAAAGACAAGAAGCTGATGGCGCTCGATATGGGCGCGTTGATCGCCGGCGCAAAATATCGCGGTGAGTTCGAGGAGCGCCTGAAGGCTGTCCTTAATGAGGTGCAGGCCGAAAATGGCGGCATCATCCTGTTCATCGACGAGATGCACACGCTTGTCGGTGCCGGCAAGGCGGATGGCGCCATGGATGCGTCCAACCTGCTCAAGCCCGCTCTTGCCCGTGGTGAGCTGCACTGCGTGGGCGCCACAACGCTCGATGAATACCGCAAGCACGTCGAAAAGGATCCGGCCCTTGCCCGCCGGTTCCAGCCCGTGTTGGTGGACGAGCCGACCGTTGAGGACACGATCTCGATCCTGCGCGGGTTGAAGGAAAAATACGAACAGCACCACAAGGTCCGCATCTCGGATTCGGCCCTGGTTGCGGCTGCGACGCTTTCCAACCGTTACATCACTGATCGGTTCTTGCCTGATAAGGCAATCGACCTGATGGACGAGGCCGCCTCGCGTCTTCGGATGCAGGTGGATTCGAAGCCGGAGGAACTGGACGAACTGGATCGCCGCATCATTCAGTTGAAGATCGAACGCGAAGCCCTGAAGCAGGAAACTGACCAGTCCTCCGCTGATCGCCTGAAGAAGCTGGAAGACGAGCTGGCGGATACGGAAGAAAAGGCGGATGCGCTGACGGCCCGCTGGCAGGCGGAAAAGCAGAAGCTCGGCCACGCCGCCGATCTTAAGAAGCGGCTGGATGAGGCCCGCAACGAACTGGCGATTGCTCAGCGCAACGGTCAGTTTCAGCGGGCCGGCGAGTTGACCTATGGCATCATTCCTGGCCTCGAAAAGGAACTGGCTGCGGCGGAAGCCCGCGACAGCAGCGGTGCCGGCTCGATGGTGCAGGAAGTTGTCACGGCCGACAACATCGCTCATGTCGTGTCCCGCTGGACCGGCATCCCGGTCGATAAGATGCTCGAAGGCCAGCGCGAAAAGCTGCTGCGCATGGAAGACGAACTTGCCAAGTCCGTTGTCGGGCAGGGCGAGGCCGTTCAGGCGGTGTCCAAGGCGGTTCGCCGTTCGCGTGCCGGCCTGCAGGATCCCAACCGGCCGATCGGTTCGTTCATCTTCCTCGGCCCGACGGGCGTGGGCAAGACCGAGCTGACCAAATCGCTGGCCCGCTTCCTGTTCGACGACGAAACCGCGATGGTTCGCCTCGACATGTCGGAATATATGGAGAAGCACTCCGTTGCCCGGCTGATCGGCGCGCCTCCCGGCTATGTCGGTTATGAAGAGGGTGGGGCGCTCACGGAAGCGGTTCGCCGCCGGCCCTATCAGGTCGTGCTGTTTGACGAGATCGAAAAAGCGCATCCGGATGTCTTCAACGTCCTGCTGCAGGTGCTGGATGATGGCCGTCTGACGGATGGCCAGGGCCGCACCGTCGATTTCAAGAACACCATCATCATCATGACCTCGAACCTCGGTTCGGAATTCATGACGCAGATGGGCGACAATGACGATGTGGATTCGGTTCGTGAACTGGTGATGGAGCGGGTTCGGTCGCATTTCCGGCCGGAATTCCTCAACCGTATCGACGATATCATCCTGTTCCATCGCCTGCGGCGCGACGAAATGGGTGCGATCGTGGAAATCCAGTTGAAGCGTCTCGTTTCGCTGCTTGGCGATCGCAAGATTTCGCTCGAACTGGATGAGGATGCCCGAACCTGGCTTGCCAACAAGGGTTACGATCCTGCCTATGGCGCTCGACCGCTGAAGCGGGTGATCCAGAAATCCGTTCAGGACCGGCTCGCCGAGATGATCCTCGGTGGCGAAATTCCTGATGGTTCGCGGGTCAAGGTCACGTCGGGAACCGATCGGCTGCTGTTCAAGGTCAAGCCCGCGAAGGGTGAGGCCGAGACCGAAACCGCCGATGCGGCATAAAACGGGAGGGCTCCGGAAACGGAGCCCTTTTCGCATGGTCGTTTCTGACGATCTCAGATTTCTCGCGGATTAGCGGCTCGCTACCTGCTTATTTTTCTCATCGATATTCAGCAGATTGTCGATGCGCTTTCTCTCGTCTGAGAAACGCGCCAGAGCCTCGCCGGAAAGCGACTTGCCGCCTGGCAGGCGGACTTTCATGGCATCCACCTTGGTGCCGTTGACGATCAACTCGTAATGCAGATGGGCACCGGTAGAAAGCCCGGTCGACCCCACATAACCAATGACCTGCCCCTGCCGCACCTTGGAGCCTTCGGTCACCCCCTTGGCGATGGCGCTCTGGTGGTTATAGGAGGATACATAGCCGTTGGCGTGACGGATCAGCGTCTGGTTGCCGTAACCGGAGGCCCAGCCGGCCTTTTCCACGGTGCCGTTACCCGTCGCGATGATCGGGGTCCCGCGCGGTGCGGCCCAATCGGTGCCGGTATGCATGCGACTGAACTTCAGGACGGGGTGGCGGCGCATGCCGAAACCTGATGTCATGCGGCCGTTCGGGACGGGGTTGCGCAACAGGAACTGGCGGATGCTTTTGCCGTTCTCATCGAAATAATCGATGCTGTTGTCATCCGAATTCTGGAACCGGTAAAACCGGGTCTCGTTGTCGCCGAATTTGGCGTTGACGTAGAGTAGCTCGGATTTGTCCGTCGCCATGCCGTTCGCGTCTTCTACGGAAAAGAAGGCCTCGAGCGTATCGGTTGGCTTAAGCTGCGCCTGAAAATCAACGCTGCTGGCAAGAAGCTTGATAAGTTGGGAAACCATGCTCTGGTTCATGCCATAAGCGAGCGCCGCCCGGTAAACGCCATCATAGACACTGGGCAGGTCGCGGCCAGCGGCCGGGGCAGGCGTGCTGTCGAAGGCGCTTGCAACTGCATCCAGCTTGGGCGGCTCGCTTGCCTTGATGAACCGCTGGTGGTCATCGATCGCCATGGTGACCATGTGGCGGCCCTTGCGGTATAGGCTCACGCGCACGATATCGCTTTTCTCGTCTTCCTGGATAATGCCGACGCGCAGCACGTCGCCACTCTCGACATTGTTCGACTGTATTTCCGGCGAGAGCAGTCCGGCGATTTCGGAGGATTGTGCCTTCGAATAACCGGCGCCGAAGAGCGCGGCTTCGATCGTCTCCGTCTGGCGGGCAGGGATGACGTCGTCGGCATATTCCTTGCTGGGTACAGAGGGTGATTGCGGCGTCGATACAGACATGTTCTGCTCGACAACGCGCGCGGCAAGACCGGCGGTAATATCGACATCGCCGTCATCATTATCGAAACGGCGCGGGTCGATGTAATACAGCGCCGCCACCTGCTCGTTACCGTCAGTCAGGATAGAGCCGTTGGATCGCACGGCCTCTTCAACCTCATCGAAGCTCAGTGAACCCGCAAAAGCATATTTCGAATGCTGAACGGGAAAGGCGACGGTTTTCAGGCTGACTTCGGATTCCACTTCGGAGCCGTAGATCGTGCCAGTGCGGCTCGCTGCCGGGGCGGGCGCGTCCTTGTCGTCGTTGCTGGCAAAGATGTTCAGCGGATCAAAGGCCGGATAGTCTTCCTGCTTGGTGTAGTTGGACGCAAGCGGGATCTTGACGTGAGAAAAGGGGACCTTGCGGACAACTTCCTTGTCCCCCTCGTTAATGACCGTCGATACTTCCATGATCGACCGGTCGGAGGGGCGGGCGGCAATGTTGGGCGCAACAAGGCGCGTACCACGACGGGCGGCTTCCGCCCCGCTATTACCCATATCCGTCTTGGCGAAGGCTTCGGCGGGAATGGCAAGCTGCTGGCGACCGTCAAGAGCGGCAAACAAAGCGACGCCCATCAATATGGAAGAGGTTATGCCGGTGAGAAATGTGCCGGAGAGCCAGCGCAGCGAAATCTCGCGGCGATCGGGTGCACGGCGTCCTTCCGCCAAAATTGGCGGTTCCGTGCCTAGCGACCGGATCACGTTGCGATCCGCAGTCATACCAGCTGTGCCCCGTCGGTCATACGCTCTCCAGAAACTCCAGGCGAAGATGTGCAACTTTCAAAGCCATGAGTCAAATTGCTCGACACATGCAAGACAGATCGCAACACCTCTATAGGGACGCGCGCAGCACCCTTCTCTTAACGCTTCATTAGGAAGCAATTAGCGAGGAACCGGGCTAAAAGAAGGCGCAAGGGTGGTCATGCTTCCGTTGAACACGTTCTGCTGTGCAAAACGGTCGCCGATTGGGCGTGGTTTCGGGTCTATCGGTCCGCGGTCGCGAAAATATATAAGGAAATCAATAGGAAGACGGATTTCTCGATTTTTTCGAT
>NZ_JBQYSN010000162.1:0-5261 GCF_052686535.1 Agrobacterium sp. DKPNP3
GATGCAAAGCGCCTTAGCCATCATGCCATATGAGTTTTGTTGAGCTCGGCTAATCGACCAAATGTTTTGTCCGTGCGTGCGAGGAATATCTCATAAGGGTGATCACGCATCTCTTTGGCTAGCTCCTCGGACTTTACATTCGCGATTTCTGTCTTTTCCTCGTTCTCATATTTGTAAAACTCCACAAGATTCAGATGCGACAAAGAAACGACGTGCTGAAAGACAGCGTCTCCCTCGATACGGAACTTTTTCGAAATGTTCTCGACAACGCTGAGAACCGCATCCTCATCCAGGGCATCAAGAAGGATTTCCCGTTCAATATCAGTTGGATTCAATGTCATCGTGTTTGCCTTATTGTCCAAGTGGAGCGCGATTGCCGGATGGTTGTATCTTCACATAAGGTCCTTGGTGAAGAGCATCGCCACCCCCGCCTTTCAGGCCTTCTGGATAGCCTCTGTTCAAGGAAACTGCGCCTCCTTTACCGTCATAGTATCGCACCCCGTCTCCTTTGCTAAGGGGCGCTTTTGTCCATCCCGCCTCGTCGCGCAACTCTTTGTCTAAAATCTTCTCAGCATCCTCGAACTTCTTGCCCTTAAGGCGATCACCGTATGGCGTTGTGTCTCGCGCCTCAGGTTTCTTTGACTTCTTGCAGTCCCTGACGCACTCATCCCGCTTTTTGGCGTCATTGCCCTTGTCGTTTGCCTTCTGCTTTCCAGCCTTCGGATTGGCCAGTGGTTTTGGTGATCGTTTCGGGCTTTTAGACAGGAGCTTCAAGAGCAGTTTCAGCAGAGCACCCATTACCGTGCCGCTCCTTGCCAAAAGCGATTCCAACGGTCACCCGCTGCTTCGTCTAAAGCGTCGAGGACATCATCGATAGCGTCGTCAGGGTGCTTGGAATTCTTCTGAAAGTAGGCCTTGGCAATCCCATCACTATCAGCTTTTCCATCTGTGATCGACATCAGATAGGCCCATTTCATGTGGGCGCGCTCGGATTGAAGCCCGATTGTATCGCCGGATGCTTCGTAGATCAGAACCCGCTGACGAAGTTCGGCATCTGACAGTTCCCCGGCATTGGGATCGACCTCACGCAGGTAGCTCATCACTTTACGCCGTGATGCCTCCATTCGCTGCGCCTTGATCGCCCTTATGGTCTCAGGCTCCCAGCGTAGCGGGCCGGAAGGTGGCGCTGGAAGGTCATTGGGCTTGCGGGCGCGTTTGATGCCGCCAGACCAGTCGGGATCGGGCGCGAACAGGAGTTGGTGGCAAGGGCCGAACAGACGGGCTGCCTGCACCTCGTTGAGCGCCGGGAACACCTGCGCCATGACATTGGCGTCGGCATGGCGGAAGACCACCAGCTCATAGGCGTCATTCTCCTTTGCAACGAGGATTTCCTCCGCGTCGGCAGCGGCCTCCAGCAGTTCGTCTGTCACCTCATCATCGATACTGTCATTGGGAACCAGAATCTTGTTGAGCCGGCGCAGATGACTGAAGAGGACGTCCTCAGTCAGAGAGGCGTCCCCGATCCAAAACACGAGACCTGGCTTACCATCGGCAATTCGCAAGATGGCTTCCAGCCGGGCTATGGTGCCGGAGACGTTCTCCACGTCATCGACGGACAGCATACCGCCGCCAGTCTCGTCGCCCGCGTCTAGGGCGGCCTGCATTCTGTCAGCATAGATTTCGGAATCGCTTTTGCCCGAAGCGCGCTCCTCCTCACTAATTGCGGTCCATGCGGGGGGCTGAGGATCAACGGCGGTATTGTGCTGGTAAGGGTTGATCAGCCATGGACCGCCAATCACGACCGCTTGGTTCCCCCTATGAAGGTAGAGTGCGCGACTGGCCAGACCCGCATCGCGCAGATTGGCGTTAACATTCTGGAAAAAGGCACCATCCATGACTGCAAAGATGCGTAAATCGGGATCACACGCCAGTTTAGACAGATGATCGAGATAAATCCTGTCGCGGTCAGAATGTGAGTCGTCCATTGCTTATTCCTCCGCCATGCGAGGTCAGCCCCTCATAGACGGAGATGCCTGCCTGGACTGTGCTGTCTGGCAGGCGGTACCACCCGATCCCCCCGTCACCGATGGAGACATTCGACGAACCTGTCTGTGCCGTGCCCCCACAGTCGATGGCATCGCCGATACGTCCTGCGGGACGTCCATTGATGGACACGCTTGCAGAGCCCTCCGCCAGCGCTCGACCATGGCCTCCTCCGTGTTTCGGGCAGGTATGGGCAGCATAGCTGTCGCCGACGCGCATGGCGGGTTTGCCATTAATAAAAACAGTCGGACTCCCGCCAGTCGCGTTGGACGGCGGAAAATGGCAGCCATGGCCGGAGCCGATATCGTTCTGGCGATGGGCAGGCGGCAATTTGTTCTCCTTTCCGAAAGTCGTAAAAATAGCGACGTCAAAAAATATTTCTGGTGCGAGGGCTATTTTCTGAGTTCCATGCAACTTTCGAATTTCAGCTTGAATTGAATTTCGGCGTTTCTAATGGCGTCAGATAGTTGGCTGCATTGCGCGGTCACAACCATGTTAAGGCCCTCACCGCCGTCACCGAGCCCTATATCTCCCACTGAGAAGCCTTGAGCTTTAAATGTGCGGTACAGACCAGCCGAAACTTGATCATCGAACAGGAATGGGCCTGCGGCAACCTGGGAAAACACGATGTAGCTTTCCCTTTTCTCTTCCGATGCGGCGCATGAGGTAATGCAAGCGCCTATAAGGAGCACACTCGTCGAAAACAGTGCCTTCATCACCTGAACATGTCCTTTATCTTTTCCCAAAGCGAAGGATCATAGCCAACTAGGTCCATCACGCCAAAACCATTCGGGTAATTGCGATAAACGGAAAGGCTGGAGGATTGGATATAGATTTGAAGCATATGAGACGGGTCGCCCGTATTGGAGGCGAGGCCACTAAGATCGGAATTTCTCATATCCTGTGCCGCACCCGCGTACAGTTTCTGGCGAACGGCAGGCGAGGAGCTGGTGCTTTGTTTGATGCGCGTACCTGTTGTCTTGGCCGCCCCCGACGCGGACATGGTGCCTTCGTAGGAGATTGATTTAATATGGATGCTCCAAGCAATCTGGTCGCTCGCCTCTTTGCTCTCGAAAACCTGCGGGCGCAAATCGTTTGGTTGCAGACGAATGGCATAATCGCCATTATTGTCTTTCCCAAAGACCACCGGAACAGGGGGCCGTGTTAGTATCTGTCCGTCGTCGAATGATTTGAGACTTTTTGGGCTCTGGAAGATTGGCGTTTCCGGCTCGGTTTTCGGGTTGATTTAAGCCGCTTTGGCCTGATGGTTCAAGCGGCGCTGTTTGATGGTGTCTCGTTTGATCCTTTCGCGTTCGATGAGGATGGTCTGGCCGCGTGCGAAGTAGACGTCGGCTGGGGTGAGATTGTCGAGGCTCTCGTGGTATCTGCGATGGTTGTAGTGCTCGACGAAGGCTGCGATCTGGGCTTCCAGGTCCTCTTGGAAGTAGTAGTTTTCCAAGAGGATGCGGTTCTTCAGCGTCTGATGCCAACGCTCGATCTTGCCCTGCGTTTGCGGATGACCGGGAGCGCCGTGAACCTGATCGATCTTGTATGTCTCCAGCCATTTTCCGAGATCGGAAGCGACGTAACACGGTCCGTTGTCGGACAGCAGGCGCGGCCGGTGTTCGACCTTGACCTTGTCGCAGCCTGAGGCTGCCAGCGCCAGGTCGAGCGTGTCGGTGACGTCGTCCACCTTCATGCTGGTGCACAGCTTCCAGGCGATGATGTAACGCGAGAAGTCGTCGAGAATGGTCGACAGATAAAACCATCCCCAGCCGATGACCTTCAGGTAGGTGAAGTCGGTTTGCCACATCTCGTTCGGCCGCGTGGTTTTGTCCTTGAATGCGTCATTGGCCTTGATGACGATATAGGCTGGTGAGGTGATCAGGTCATGAGCCTTGAGCAGGCGATAGACTGAAGCCTCTGACACAAAATAGCTTTCCGTGTCGGTGAACCTTACTGCCAGCTCGCGCGGCGACAGATCGGCATGGTCGAGCGCCATGGTAACAATGCGATCCCGGATATCGTCTGGAATGCGGTTCCACACCCGTGACGGCGCGGACGTCCGGTCTTCCAACCCTTCGATGCCGTGGGTCAGGAAACGATCATACCAGCGATAGAAGGTGGGCCTTGGAATGCCGAGCTTGTCGAGTGTCTGCCTGGCCGACAGGTGCGACTGCTCGACCAACCGGATGATCTCAAGCTTCTCGGTGGCGGGATATCTCATTCTTCGTCGCCCCCATCCGCGATCATGCTTTTTTTGAGCAGGCGGTTTTCCAGGGTGAGGTCGGCCAGAGCCTCTTTCAGGTCGCGGCTTTCACGGCGCAGCGCTTTCACCTCATCGCTGGTCGCCGAGCGGGCGGTGTCACCAGCAAGCCGCTTCTTGCCTGCTTCGAGGAATTCCTTCGACCAGCTATAATACAGGCTTTCGGCGATCCCCTCACGGCGGCAGATCGCGGCGATGCTATCTTCGCCGCGCAGCCCTTCCAGCACGATGCGGATTTTCTCCTCGGCTGAATGGTGCTTGCGCGTGGCGCGGCGGATATCCTTGATCGTCTTCTCGGCCGTTGATGTCTGCGGCCCGGTTTTCTGTCTCATCTTCGCTTCCTTTGATAGAGCTACGATGAGCCGAAAATCCTCTCTTCTCAATTAGGCCACTTCTGTCTCATGGGCGCTGATGTCGGACAATGGAAATATCACGCCACGCCGGGTCAGTTCTCAGTGGCAATCAACATTTTGGCCATTTCAAGCTGACTCCCCGGTCAAAATCAACTGAAAAATGCCCCCAGACTCAAGTATTTTCCCGGTCATTTTGCGTGACTCCGCACATTTGTCGACCGTCGCAGGGCCTCGCAATCGCGCAAAGCGGAAACAATAAACCCCGGCTTTGGGCCGGGGTTTGACATCAGACGGGAAATTCGTCTCAGGCAGAGAGCCGGCGGCCGGCCGCGACGAGCATTCCCGCCGCGCCTTCCAGCCAACCGGATTTCAACTCCAGCGCCAGGAAACGGCCGCGTTCAAACGGGCCGGGCATCATCAGGTGCTGCGTTTTGTCGGCAAAAAAACCGAAACGCTCGTAATAGGGGGCGTCACCAACCAGAAGGATGGCGCCGTGGCCGCGCCTGGTGGCCTCGCCAATGGCGGCACGCATCAGCGCCGAGCCGATGCCCTTGCCTTCATGGGCGGCATCGACGGCAAGCGGGCCGAGCAGCAGGGCT
>NZ_JBQYSN010000163.1:0-4898 GCF_052686535.1 Agrobacterium sp. DKPNP3
CAGGGCAAATTATCGAAGACTGGAGAAACGACTATAACCTGAACCGCCCCCACACGAGCCTCAACGGCTTAACCCCTTACGAGTTTGCAACCCGGTCCAGACAGGACCAGAACATGAACAGAGCTAACCTATAAACAGGGACAATCAGGGGAGCAGGTCAGCGACAATGCGGTCCTGCAATACGCAACGAGTCATCAAGCCGAGTTTTCTGAGCATGCATGTGAGTTGCGATTTCTTTTAAGTGCTATTACATTGGCATTAATGGGTCAAAACGGCGCATGGGTGATAATATGTTAGCATTTAAAATGTCTTCCCCTGTAGAGGTTATTCGGGACCTGGCGGATAGAATGAAGCGCCGACGGATCCAGCAAGGATTGACCCAACGCGAATTGGCTGCGAGATCGAGTGTTTCCTACGGATCGCTGAGGCTATTTGAAGAAACCGGCAAAATTTCTCTCGAGAGTCTCGTGAAAATTGCCTTTGCTCTTGAGGCGGAGGCGGAATTTGAACGGCTATTCCCGGGTCGGCCGCCACAGAATATCGATGATGTCATTGATCGTCCTCTCAAGCAGCGTGTGCGCCGGAAATGAAGTTCACGTCAATCCAGAAGATGAGCGTTTATCTGGAGCTCGAAGGGAATGAGAGAAAGCTCGGGACGCTTGCCTGGAGCAGCGGCGAACGGAGGGCGTATTTCGAGTACGCGGCGGAGTTTCTGGCGGCGCCCCTTTTGGTTTCACCATTCCATATGATGGCCTCCACTGGATTGATTGCGGCGCCTCGCAATCCATTTGACGGGCTTCACGGGCTGTTCAACGACAGCCTGCCGGATGGTTGGGGTCGGCTGTTGCTGGACCGCCGGCTTCAGCGGGCGGGCATCGACTATACCCGGCTTACCCCGATCGACCGTCTGTCGGCAGTGGGCAGAACGGGAATGGGCGCGCTCTCATATGTTCCTGAATTGCCAGATGACCAGGAGCCTCAGGCCGTCACCGATCTCGACTGGTTCGCTGATCAGGTCGAGTTGGCGCAGGCTGAAATGGACGTGGCTGATATTGACAGCTTGCAGGGCGCGCAGGGTGGATCTGCGGGCGTGCGGCCGAAGATTATGATCGGCTTCAACCAGGCGGAAAACAGGTGCGTTCTGGATTATGGTCAACGGTTGGACCCGGGGTTTGAGAGGTGGATGGTCAAGGCACCGAGTTCCGATGATCCGCGGGAGATCGGTGCGGAAGAAAAAGCCTATTCGCTTATGGCCGTCGCTGCAGGACTGACGATGGCCGACACCCTGCTGCTGGAGACCAGGAAAGGACGACGGCTTTTTGCGACGAAACGTTTTGACAGGACCCCTGCCGGCAGGCTCCACATGCACACGGCAAGCGGCCTGCTGAATGCCAGCCATCGTGAAGCGAGTGTGAACTATGAGCAACTGCACAAGCTTACTCACATAATGACCCGCGACGCTACTGAAGTCCTGAAGATGTTCCGAAACATGGTGTTCAATGTCTATGCCAGAAATCGCGACGACCATGCGAAGAACCACGCCCTTCTTATGGACGGGAATAGTCGCTGGTCTCTGGCACCCGCATACGATCTTACTTTTTCGTCGGGACCAGGTGGAGAGCACAGCGCCGCAATAGCCGGGGAAGGCAGGAATCCCGGCATATCTCACCTTCTGGCGGTCTCCAGAGGGGCCTCGATTTCAGATCAGGATGCGCGGGAAGTTATAGAGCAGGTTAGAGCGGCCGTAGACCGTTGGCCTGAGTTTGCTGGGGAAGTTCAGTTATCCAGATCCCGGACCGCTGAACTCGACAAGTTCTTGAATGGTAATCGGCTGGCTTAAAGGCCCATGTTTCGATGGATCGGATTTCCGCAGGCCGGATGCCACAAACGTGGAAAATTCCTGAAACTTTTAGAAATTGGAGGTTTCAGGAATTATGTCTTCGTTGGTGGACCATGCCGAGATGCAGGAAGGCGGTGACATGTCATCAGCGGCAGCATTCCAGGTTGTCGTATTCGAAGACCGGAAGTGTGGGTGTGGTGGCTCTGGAATATTTTACCAACATAAATCCAACAAATACATATATTATTGTTTTTATACTTTGATGACGGAATTAATTACCCCTTATAGACTTGAGCGAACGATTGGTCACAGCGCGCCATTGACCTGAGACACGGAAGAGTCATCATTAAACATATAAATTATGCTTATGTGATATGAAAACATATAAAATACTGCAGGCGAACCATCGCTGACAGAGGGAGGGAGTTTAATTGGCGGATTTTGCTTGTTTTATGGACAGGCAATTGGAGCCGCTTGTAACTGGATGATTTTATATAGGTTTTTATATGGGGTGTGATTATTTGTTGGTGGGAACGAGAAGGAATCTGATTGAGAAATGACTGAAAAAGCGATGAAAATTGATGGCGATCGATTATAATAACAATATCATGATATTGTTATTATAATCGATCGCCATCAATTTTCATCGCTTTTTCAGTCATTTCTCAATCAGATTCCTTCTCGTTCCCACCAACAAATAATCACACCCCATATAAAAACCTATATAAAATCATCCAGTTACAAGCGGCTCCAATTGCCTGTCCATAAAACAAGCAAAATCCGCCAATTAAACTCCCTCCCTCTGTCAGCGATGGTTCGCCTGCAGTATTTTATATGTTTTCATATCACATAAGCATAATTTATATGTTTAATGATGACTCTTCCGTGTCTCAGGTCAATGGCGCGCTGTGACCAATCGTTCGCTCAAGTCTATAAGGGGTAATTAATTCCGTCATCAAAGTATAAAAACAATAATATATGTATTTGTTGGATTTATGTTGGTAAAATATTCCAGAGCCACCACACCCACACTTCCGGTCTTCGAATACGACAACCTGGAATGCTGCCGCTGATGACATGTCACCGCCTTCCTGCATCTCGGCATGGTCCACCAACGAAGACATAATTCCTGAAACCTCCAATTTCTAAAAGTTTCAGGAATTTTCCACGTTTGTGGCATCCGGCCTGCGGAAATCCGATCCATCGAAACATGGGCCTTTAAGCCAGCCGATTACCATTCAAGAACTTGTCGAGTTCAGCGGTCCGGGATCTGGATAACTGAACTTCCCCAGCAAACTCAGGCCAACGGTCTACGGCCGCTCTAACCTGCTCTATAACTTCCCGCGCATCCTGATCTGAAATCGAGGCCCCTCTGGAGACCGCCAGAAGGTGAGATATGCCGGGATTCCTGCCTTCCCCGGCTATTGCGGCGCTGTGCTCTCCACCTGGTCCCGACGAAAAAGTAAGATCGTATGCGGGTGCCAGAGACCAGCGACTATTCCCGTCCATAAGAAGGGCGTGGTTCTTCGCATGGTCGTCGCGATTTCTGGCATAGACATTGAACACCATGTTTCGGAACATCTTCAGGACTTCAGTAGCGTCGCGGGTCATTATGTGAGTAAGCTTGTGCAGTTGCTCATAGTTCACACTCGCTTCACGATGGCTGGCATTCAGCAGGCCGCTTGCCGTGTGCATGTGGAGCCTGCCGGCAGGGGTCCTGTCAAAACGTTTCGTCGCAAAAAGCCGTCGTCCTTTCCTGGTCTCCAGCAGCAGGGTGTCGGCCATCGTCAGTCCTGCAGCGACGGCCATAAGCGAATAGGCTTTTTCTTCCGCACCGATCTCCCGCGGATCATCGGAACTCGGTGCCTTGACCATCCACCTCTCAAACCCCGGGTCCAACCGTTGACCATAATCCAGAACGCACCTGTTTTCCGCCTGGTTGAAGCCGATCATAATCTTCGGCCGCACGCCCGCAGATCCACCCTGCGCGCCCTGCAAGCTGTCAATATCAGCCACGTCCATTTCAGCCTGCGCCAACTCGACCTGATCAGCGAACCAGTCGAGATCGGTGACGGCCTGAGGCTCCTGGTCATCTGGCAATTCAGGAACATATGAGAGCGCGCCCATTCCCGTTCTGCCCACTGCCGACAGACGGTCGATCGGGGTAAGCCGGGTATAGTCGATGCCCGCCCGCTGAAGCCGGCGGTCCAGCAACAGCCGACCCCAACCATCCGGCAGGCTGTCGTTGAACAGCCCGTGAAGCCCGTCAAATGGATTGCGAGGCGCCGCAATCAATCCAGTGGAGGCCATCATATGGAATGGTGAAACCAAAAGGGGCGCCGCCAGAAACTCCGCCGCGTACTCGAAATACGCCCTCCGTTCGCCGCTGCTCCAGGCAAGCGTCCCGAGCTTTCTCTCATTCCCTTCGAGCTCCAGATAAACGCTCATCTTCTGGATTGACGTGAACTTCATTTCCGGCGCACACGCTGCTTGAGAGGACGATCAATGACATCATCGATATTCTGTGGCGGCCGACCCGGGAATAGCCGTTCAAATTCCGCCTCCGCCTCAAGAGCAAAGGCAATTTTCACGAGACTCTCGAGAGAAATTTTGCCGGTTTCTTCAAATAGCCTCAGCGATCCGTAGGAAACACTCGATCTCGCAGCCAATTCGCGTTGGGTCAATCCTTGCTGGATCCGTCGGCGCTTCATTCTATCCGCCAGGTCCCGAATAACCTCTACAGGGGAAGACATTTTAAATGCTAACATATTATCACCCATGCGCCGTTTTGACCCATTAATGCCAATGTAATAGCACTTAAAAGAAATCGCAACTCACATGCATGCTCAGAAAACTCGGCTTGATGACTCGTTGCGTATTGCAGGACCGCATTGTCGCTGACCTGCTCCCCTGATTGTCCCTGTTTATAGGTTAGCTCTGTTCATGTTCTGGTCCTGTCTGGACCGGGTTGCAAACTCGTAAGGGGTTAAGCCGTTGAGGCTCGTGTGGGGGCGGTTCAGGTTATAGTCGTTTCTCCAGTCTTCGATAATTTGCCCTG
>NZ_JBQYSN010000164.1:0-4804 GCF_052686535.1 Agrobacterium sp. DKPNP3
GATAGACCGGACTTCCGGGACGGCCAAGATTCGGGTCAACGGCACGCGGCGTGCCGTAGGGGTTCCAGCTTGGCGACGCATAGGTGCCGGTGATGGTGTAATTATACATAACGGCGAGCAGACGCTCCACGCTCGCGCCGGACTGGCAGAGCCGCAGCCGTACCTTGATGCGACCGAGATTGCGGAAGTCCTGTCGCATGCTTTCCGGGGAGCGAATATCCTGCCAGCCATAAAGGCAGGTATCATCACCCCTTCCCTGGCCGGCGGCATAGGAGAAGGCACCGTAAGCGTTCTGGAAATAATTTGCCGTCATCGCGATGTTCTGGCCCGGAAACTCCGCGCGGATTTCGCGCGCGACGGAAGCGGCGCGAAATCCGCTAAAGGAAAGAGTATCGCCGCCCGTGTCACCCGCCTGCTGCGGACCAAAAAACTCCGCCTTCAGATAATTCTGACCGGGCGTCGCAGCCTCCGAGCGCAAGATGACCTGCTGCGCAATGGCGTTGGAATAGGTGCGATTGACCACAGTGACGATTTCCGGGCCACCGGGTGGCGGAAAAATCAGCGCCTCGGAAGGCGACGCCATCTGCGCGCCTCCGAACGACCGAACGCCCGCAGGAGTATTGCAGCCGGAAAGCACTGCAATAGAAAACAGCAATGAAGTATAGGCAGAAAATTTCACTGCCTTGCGCCCCTTTATGTCCCCACCGCCGCCAAGGTTAGAAAGAGACCGAATCACTAACGACCAGACCATTCCTACGAAATACGTGAGGACCAAGAATAAGCAATCGCAAATTTACGTTGTAATTTCTGATACTTTATGGATAGCGAATCGCCGCACTCAACCCATATCTGTCACAAAAAGATCGTGGAACCATTCGCTTCCCTGAAGGGTTCGCTTTTCGACAGGGCTGTAATTGCGCGGTTGTATCGCTGGAGTGCCATTGTCTATCTGCGCTCATTGCCACGCCCTGTTGTATTGACGACCATGATCCAAGCGTAAAAACAGAGAGTTACCTTATGACAGTGCAATTTCCGAGCGTTTCGCAGAAGCTTGCCGAAGAGATCGGAACGCTCCGCAAGTGGCTGCATGACGACGCACTGCCGTTGTGGTGGGAGGCGGGTTCGGCCCGTCCGGACGGCGGCTTCCACGAGCGTCTCGACCAGAATGCGAAGCCGGTTTTTGCCGATAATCGCCGCGCCCGCGTGCAGCCGCGGCAGGCCTATTGCTTCGCGGCAGCAGGCCAGCATGGCTGGCAGGGACCGTGGAAAGACGCGGTGGTCCACGGCCTCTCGTGGTTCGAGAAAGTCTATCGCCTTGAAAACGGCCTTTACGGCAACCTTGCCGACCAGACCGGCAAGCTGATCGACCCATCGTTCGATCTCTACAATCAGGCCTTTGCACTTTTTGCTGCAGCACAGGCAGCCTCGACGCTTCCAGAGCGACGGGAAGAGATGCGTGCCCGCGCGCTCGAAATCCTTGCCGTGCTTGAGCGCGACTACAGACACCCGGTTGCAGGCTTCGAGGAAGAAAATCCGCCGCGCACGCCGCTTTGCTCCAATCCGCATATGCACCTCTTCGAGGCCATGCTGGCCTGGGAGCAGGAGGACCCGAGCGGTCCATGGTCGGCTTTTGCAGACGAGATTGCGGGACTGGCGCTCACCCGGTTCATCGACAGTGGCAATGGCGGATTGCGGGAGTTCTTCGAGCACGACTGGACGCCGCATCACAGCGAGAAAGGCCGGATCATGGAGCCGGGCCACCAGTTCGAATGGGCCTGGCTGCTGGTGCGCTGGGGTAGCCTGCGGGGAAATGCCGAGGCCATCCAGAAAGCTGGAAGGCTGTTCGAGATCGGCGAGAAATATGGCATCTGCCCGCGCCGCAAGGTCGCGGTGATGAGCCTTTACGACGATTTCTCGGTGCATGACGGGCTGGCGCGGCTGTGGCCGCAGACGGAATGGCTGAAGGCCGCAGTTCGACTGGCAAGCGTCACCGGCGGCGAGGAGCGACAGCGTTACCTTGCCTCCGCCCTCAGCGCCATCGGTGCATTGCAACCGTTCCTTGACACGCCGGTCAAGGGTCTCTGGTTCGACAAATGGCCGGCCGACAAGCCGATGATCGATGAACCCGCACCAGCAAGCACCTTCTACCACATCGTCTGCGCCATCTATGAGGCTGAGGCGGTGTTGGCAGTGGACCTATAACAGCAAGCCACAAACGAGCGGCATCGCCGCTCGTCTGCTTGATGCCGGTCACACTTTGGCCGGGCGCACCACGCGCCAGTCAGGTCGACCGAGATTATGCGGCCAGGGATGGACATCCTTGTCGTTGAAATAGACGACTTCTTCCAGCCTTGGAAAATCCGCCTGCTTCAGCGTCACGTCGTTCATCCATGGCCGGACATAGGCATCGCTGCCTTCATAACCAAGTTCGGCGACCCAGACTGGCTTATTGAAGTTTTCGACGAGTCCGTACCCCTTGCGCAGGAGATCGGTGAAGGTCTGTGGCGCGCCATATTCGATCTTGTCGTAGTCCTCGAGACCGAAAACCGAGAGACCAACCAGATCCGCGTAGCCGTCACCGGGGTAGTAGGCCCGAAGACCGTCCAGACCCTTGGGTGACCACATCACCTTAACACCAGGGACAGCCTTGCGGGTCATATCCACGACGCGTTTATAGGCGGTGATGTAATCCCGCGGGTTCCAGCCCGACCACGAGAAGCGGCCAGTCGTGTCTTCCATTTCCTGTCCCCAGCGCAGGATCAGCGGGCTCTTCATTGCGGACATGCGTGCGGCGATCGCCTGCATGTTCTTGTCGTAGTCTCCGCTCAGAACCTTGCGCCGCAGTTCGTCGGAACTCAGCCGCCAGTTCACGTCCCATGACCAGGGTTCGACCGTTATCATAACCTTGCGTTTGCGCTCCAGCGCGTAGGCATCCGCAAGCGCCAGGCTGTCGAGATCGACATCTTCCCAGGGCAGGAACAAATGTTCCGTCGCCACCCCGGCCTGACCGGTAAAATCCCCATGCGGATCGTAGGCGCCGAAACGAATGCCATCCGCATGCAACGTTGGGCGTTTGTCTGCAAGTGTCTTCATGCCCGTGGAGGTCATGGGGGCGACCCCTTGCGCGTCGAGCTTGAACACCGGAGACATTCCGGCGGTAAAGGCTGCGGCGGCGCCACTCGCGAACAGAAGTGTTCGTCTTGTTATCTGCATGACACCTTACTCCTTACCTTGTTGCCATCATCGCCTTGTCGTAAGCGGCGATCTGCGGCGTGACATCGTCCTTACGGACGAGTTTGAGGAACTCATCACCGGGGCGTGGCGGGTTATGCCGGAACACGTACCATTGCCCGCCCTGCTTGCGCTGGTAGAGCACGTTGCCGATGCGGCCATGGTCGAAGCAGGTATCGGCCTTGCCGCTCCCGGTCGCAGCCTTCCAGGTCGCGCGCATGCACAGAGTACCGTTGGCATCGACGGTCCAGCGGCCTTCACCGATGGACTTTTTGCCCTTTTCTTCCGTTGCGGCGATGAATTTGCGGCCGTCGGCAATGAACCGGCCGCCGCCCGTATCCCATTTCCAGGTCTTGTCGAAATACATCTCCACGACCTCGCTGGTTCTTAGTGGCTTCGGCGTCTTCGTGCCGCCTGCAGCATGGACGACGCTAGGCGCAGCCACCGCAAGACACAGTACGAAAGCGGAGAATCCGCATGTGCTTATTGTTGTTTTCATCACAGCCTCCTCCTTCATTGTCCGACCCTATTGTCGGCCAGCATGATCTCTCCAGTCGCCACCGCGGGTGGTGGCGGCATCATCGGTTCCGCCTGCATTTCCGGCGGGCCGCCCAATCCAGGCACGGAAATGCGCAGTTTAAGGCGCACCGATCTCGCACCTTCCACGCCCGCACCGGCGACCGTGAACCGCGTTTCGGTAAAACTCATATAGGGCTGCCCATGCGACAGGGCTTCCAGGCCGCCGATCGCGTGGTGACTGAGTTGGACGGCGCTCCCCGTCACCAGCAGCAGCGAACAGGCAGCGGCGGACGCACCGCCGCGCAGGGCGGGAAGCTTCGGAACACCGTTTTCCATGGCGTGACGGATGAGCAGAAATACCGACAGCCCGGCATAGATCGCCACGTTAACGGCAGCGAAAACGAAGAATCCTTCGGCCCCGTTTTCCCGTGGCGCCAGCACCATGGCGAGAAGGCTGAGCGCTGCGAGAACGATGTAAGGGGCGACGACCCTGAGCGGCAGCGGCGGCTTTGCCTGCGTGCCCTTCGGCGTGATGCGGAAATCAACGAAATTGCCGCGGACCGTGTCACGTATCGCCGCCAGCACGCCCATCAGCGACCAGGGCCACCGCAGGAACAGAAACACCATCGCTTCCCAGCTGAAGAGCTTGGCATCATGTGGTTGAAAAGCGCCCGTGCCGCGCCAGAAGAAGGCGAACACGATCATGATCAGTGACGCGGGCAGGAAATGCGCCAGAAACGCCGGATAGGATGCATTGACCAGCACATTCCCCCTGAGCAACGCAACCGCCGGGAGCACGAACATCAGCGCCATGAAGCTGGAAAACAGCGGGTACCAGAGCTGCGAAAACAGGAATTGGAACCTCAGCCTCGGGGGCAGCTTCGGCACGTAGTGCCGCGAATATTGCAGAAGAATTGTCATCAGGCTGCGCGACCACTGAAATTCCTGGACGATGAGATCTGCGAAGGTCGTCGGCCCGTCGCCATGGGCGATGGCGTTGACGGCGTGGACGCCGCGCCAGCCGCCGGCATTCATCAGAAGCGTCGTGGAGTGG
>NZ_JBQYSN010000165.1:0-4661 GCF_052686535.1 Agrobacterium sp. DKPNP3
CGGTGTAACGGCGGCCATGCCCAACGGCACCGGCCTCGACAAGATGGCCGAGCTTTTCCCGGCCCGCACCTTCGATGTCGGCATTGCCGAACAGCACGCCGTCACCTTTGCGGCCGGACTTGCGGCTGACGGGTACAAGCCGTTCTGCGCGCTTTATTCCACTTTCCTGCAACGCGGTTACGACCAGTTGGTGCATGACGTGGCGATCCAGAGCCTGCCCGTGCGTTTCCCCATCGACCGCGCCGGGTTCGTCGGTGCCGATGGCCCGACCCATGCCGGCTCCTTCGACACCACTTTCCTTGCCACCCTGCCCGGCATGGTGGTGATGGCGGCGTCTGACGAGGCCGAACTGAAACATATGGTCCGCACGGCAGCGGCCTATGACGAAGGCCCGATTTCCTTCCGTTATCCGCGCGGAGAAGGTGTTGGCGTCGAGATGCCCGCGCGCGGCGAGATTCTCCAGATCGGCAAGGGCCGCATCATCAAGGAAGGCACCAAGGTCGCCCTCCTCTCCTTCGGCACCCGGTTGGCGGAATGCCTCGCGGCCGCCGAGGACCTCGATGCCGCCGGACTTTCGACCACGGTTGCCGATGCGCGCTTTGCCAAACCGCTCGATCTCGACCTCATCCGCCAGCTTGCCGCCCATCACGAGGTTCTGGTGACCATTGAGGAAGGCTCTGTTGGCGGATTTGGCGCACATGTGCTGCATTTCATGGCGAGCGCGGGCCTGCTCGACCATGGCCCGAAGGTCCGCACCCTAACCCTGCCCGATCAATGGGTGGAACAGGCCAAACCCGAGACCATGTATGCCAATGCCGGCCTCGACCGCGCCGGCATCGTTTCCACGGTGTTTAATGCACTCGGCCAGCGTCAGGCCGGTGTCGGATTTGCAGGCTGAAGCACGCTGTCCGAGGAGAAGCAGGCGGGCATTTGGTCCCGCCCCTCGTCACTGGTTTTATGCCGCCGTGCCATCAAGAAAACCGACGACACTGTCTATCCGGCCGTCGGCATCGCGGCTGACGATATCGGTGCCGCCAGCGACGTCGTCGCCGTCAGGCGAAACCAGACGCCATGAGAAACGGGTAAAATCGCCGTGTCCGTCAGGGGTGCCGGTCAGCACGAAGCGATATCCAGGAAATTTCTGCCGCGCTGCCTCGATCATGGCGGTGATCCCCTTCCGGCCCTCGCCCTGCATCAGGGGATCGATATAACGGGCGGTTTCGGCCCATGCCTTGTTTACCATCTGCTTGCGGCGTTCGCCGTCTTCTTCGTTCCAGACCGAAAGATAGGTTTCGGCGATTGCGAGATGCTGCGTCATGATTGCGCTCCTTGTGGTTGACGGGCCAAACATGCCGGGGGTCGGGAAGCGGAACAATTACCTCTGAGGTAATCGCATCGGCGATATCTTCTGCTAGGCTGCGGGGCATGACACATCATCGAGAACATGTCGGCCAGCTGCTGAAGGAATGGCGAGCCCGCCGCAGATTGAGCCAGCTCGATCTGGCCGTGGAGGCTGAAATATCCACGCGTCACCTGAGTTTTGTGGAAAGCGGGCGCTCCTCCCCCAGTCGCGAGATGCTCGTGAAACTGGCGGAGCAGCTTTCCATGCCCGCCCGCGCCGCCAACCGGCTGATGCTGGCGGCGGGTTATGCGCCTGTTCATTCCGAACGGCCGATGGACGCGCCCGATATGGCGGCGGCCCGGCAGGCGGTCGAAACCGTGGTGCACGGGCATATGCCCTTCCCCGCCCTTGCCGTTGATCGGCACTGGAACATCGTTCTCGCCAATGGCGCGATCACGTCGCTTCTGGCCGGCGTTTCAAAAGAGCTGCTTCGCCCGCCGCTCAACGCCTTGAGGGTGAGCCTGCATCCGGAGGGCCTGAGTTCGCGCATCGTCAATCTTGCCGAATGGCGTCATCACCTGCTGGAACGCCTGCGCCGTCAGGTCGAAGAGACGGGAGACGAAGTGCTTTCCCGGCTGCATGCGGAGCTTGCGGCCTATCCCGCGCCAAAGGCCTCGCCCCATGCGACCGGGGCCGACCCTCTGGCCATACCGCTCCAGCTTCGTGATGCGTCTTCGGGCGGCATATTGAGCTTCATTTCCACCACCACGGTTTTCGGAACGGCCACAGACGTCACGCTGTCCGAACTGGTGCTGGAGTGTTTCTACCCCGCCGACGCGGCGACCCGCGCGGCACTGCTGCAAAGTCCCGGGGAGTAAGAACCGTGCACACCACCTATCTCATCGGCTTTCAGGTGCGCCCCAGCCAGCGCGAGCGTTTTCTCGAATTGCTGAACGCGCTGCTCGACGCCATGCGGCACGAAAAGACCTTCGTGAACGCAACCCTGCACCGGGATGGCGAAAACGAGAACCGGTTCCTGCTGCATGAGACCTGGAGTGACCATCAGGACGTCATCGACGTTCAGATCCACCGGCCCTATCGGCAGGTATGGCACGATGCCCTGCCCGCTCTGTTGGAAGCGCCGCGCGATATTTCCGTCTGGCACCCAATGCGGTCGGATCATCAAACGATCGAATGACCTGCATTTGCCAGCAGTTCAAACGTTCTCTCCAGATCTTTCGATTTCACCAGCAGGTGATCGCCATCGAAAGTCGAAACAACGAATATCCCGATGTCATTGGTCGATAGCGGTTCGATCACCGAAAGCACGATGCCGGTCTCATCAAAGGCGAACGGGCCCTGAAGTTTGAGGCAATTCCAGCCGGTGTCGGCTTTGACATCCTGAGGGATACGCTCCTGGCGGCAGACGACGGAAAGCTCATCATCGGTCCGGCTGATACTGAGAAAACCTGTACCATCGGCCCAGGCTGGAATGGATGCATCGGCAGGAAGCCGGGCCACCCCGTAGGCACCCTCCAAGAGCCTTAACTTAACGCGAGCCGCCATCTCATATCCCTTTGGTTCCTTGAAATTAAAAGGCATTCCCCGCCGTATGCCACCGGTTTCAAATCCTGATGGCTGTTTCCTCTTTCGCCGTCTTGATAACGACCATCGTAAAAAAGCGCGCTACATTATTCTGGTCGCGGAACAACCGGTCACAGAGGGCGTCATATTCTTCCATATCGCGCAGCCGCAGCATCAGCACCACGTCTGTTTCGCCGGTCACCGCGTAGGCATGCGAGACCGCTTCCTCAGCGCTCGCAAGGTCCAGAAAGCGGCGCATCTGCTGCTCTCCGTGCTGTTTCAGCTCCACGGTCACTAACGCCTTGAGGACGCGTCCCGCCTTTGCCGGGTTGAGAATGGCCACGATACGATCAATGACACCCGATTTATGCAGCCGCTGGACGCGCCGCAGGCAACTCGACGCGGACAGGCCCACCGCATCGGCCATCTCCACATTGGTACGTGATGCATCACTCTGCAAAAGATTGAGCAATTTTCGGTCGATCCGATCCATGAGCGGCATCCTATCGTCCAACATTATCTTTGCAATAAAATTGCATAAAGCTGCAATCTTTGACCGCAAATGCGAATGGGCTGCGGTTAGTGAATGGGAACAGGTCTCGGAGAGGTTCACATGCCACTAATGCCGCTGCTTTGGAAGACAATGAGGGAAACGTTTGTCATCTACTGGCTCCTCTTGCGCATCACCGTTCCGATTGCGATTGCGACCGAAGTGCTGTCGCGAATGGGTGCGATCGAAGCCGTGGCGCCCGCTTTTGCGCCGGTCATGAGCCTCATCGGCCTGCCGCCGGAACTTGGTCTCGCATGGCTGACCGCGATGCTGATCGGTATCTGGGGGGCCGTGCCGCTCATCTTCACGCTTGTCCCCGCATCTTCGCTAACCTCTGCGGATATCACCGTTTTTTCTGCGCTCATCCTGTTCGCCCATGGTCTGCCCATCGAACAGAAGATCATCGAAAAGGCTGGCCCGGGCGTGCTGATCACCACGATGCTGCGTGTCGGTGGCGGGTTGATCTACGCCTTTCTCCTGCACCAGCTTCTGCAAGGGACAGGCTGGTTATCAGGCCCGGTAAGTCCTGTCTGGATTGCGATGGGTGCTTCGCCCGATTGGCCCGCCTATTTGCTTGGTCTCGGTGAAACAATGCTCTGGATGCTCGTCATCCTTCTCGCCCTTTCTTTTGGGCTTGAACTCCTGAGGCTCACCGGCCTTCTGGCATTGATGATGAAAGCTCTGTCGCCCCTCCTGCGTCTTGCGGGCATTCGCGGCGAGGCCGAACATCTCACGGCTATCGGATTGTTCCTCGGCATTTCCTATGGTGCGGGTTTCCTGATCCGCGAGGCGCAATCGGGGGCGATATCACCCCGGCAGGTGTTTTTGTCCTGCGTCCTCATGGGGTTTGCCCATAGCGTGATTGAGGACACGCTCGTCGTGATGTCGCTCGGCGCGGATGTCTATGGCGTGCTTCTCGGGCGCCTCGTTTTCGCTGTCGCCGCCACCGCAGTTATCGCTGCCCTGCTTCATCGCCTGTCGGATGAGATTTTCTTTGCACGAATGTTCCGGCAACAGCGCGCCTAATGGCCTGAAATTTGAAAATGCCGAAACAAACCGGGGGCCCTTCGGCCCCCGATCCGTCGGTTCAATCTGAAGCTTCGCTCAAAACTCCGTCCAGTCCTGCTCCTTGGCAGCCGGCGCTTCTGAGCCGCCGCCGAAGGCGCGGGCGAGGCTTTGGCCGAG
>NZ_JBQYSN010000166.1:0-4598 GCF_052686535.1 Agrobacterium sp. DKPNP3
CGGCCTCGATCCATTTCTGCGAGGATGCGGATCTCGATTACGTGTCCTGCTCGCCCTTCCGCGTGCCGATTGCCCGTCTGGCCGCCGCGCAGGCAACGCTTGCGGCGCAGGCGAAGGAGGGGCAGGTGGCAAGCAACGTTGCTTTCATTCCGGTCAGGGGTTCTGTCGGACGATGATCTGACGCTCGACAACGACCGGCCGGTAGAACATGTCGCGGTTCATCTGCGCCTGCCAGGCACGGTTGTCGGCGCGGCGGTCCATTTCAAGATCGAGAAGGCAACCGGCCATCGGGTCCGTGCCGGGGCGGAAACCATACCCCCGGCATGTCGCCTCATCCCTCGCGCGCCGCTCTTCCGGCGTCAGCGTCTGGCAGGCGGTGAGCGCCACAAGCGCTGCAAGCGAACCGAGAACGATGGAAACACGCATCTTGTTTCTCCCTGATATGACAGCCGTACGGCACTTTTATTGCCGTGATTGATACGCCTGTTTGCATTTGGGGAAAAGCCGCATCGGGGTGGAAAGTTGCATCAATCTACCACCGCAGGACGGGCCTTCAGCCGGTTAAGAGCCGGACAAGGAGGAGGGCGGGAAAATGCCCTGCAGAATGAGCCAGTCGCTCAACAGCAGCGTGAGGATGGCGGCGAGAAGGATGCCGCCCATGAAGGCGATGAGGCCGAGCGTGGCCCGCGTCCAGCGGCGGGTCTGATAAAGATAGATGGCAAGGCCGACAGGGGCTAGCAGAATGGTCGTGACCTTGGCGGCGGAACTGCGTCGGATATCCCGCTTTTTGGCATCTTCTATCTGCCACCAGGCAAACAGCGTGATGATGCCGACCATCTGGATCAGATCATTCGCGGTAAAGGAGCTTGGAGGTCCGGCGGGCCAGATGGCGGCGTCGATGAGAAGGCCAAGGGACAGGAAGGCGAGCAGGCCGACATAAATCCAGTTACGTTTCGACATGCACAGGGTCCGCTGAAGTTGCGTTGTTGTCCGTGTCGTTATGGCTATCGATCAAGCCATTTCCGTCAACCCCAAACTTTCGTGGAAAAACGGAAGTGGCACACAGGGCGTCTCCTTTCACCGGAAACGCCCCGCGATTATCGCGATCAGGCCGTCACTGCCTCACGGTCATCGAGCGCGTCGATATCCTTCGCATTGTTGTAAACGGCCTCATCGAGAATACCCTCGCGCTTGGCGACGATGGTCGGCACCAGCGCCTGTCCGGCGACATTGACCGCCGTGCGGCCCATGTCGAGGATCGGGTCGATGGCAAGCAGCAGGCCCACGCCTTCGAGCGGCAGGCCGAGCGTGGACAGCGTCAGCGTCAGCATCACCACGGCACCCGTCAGGCCCGCCGTTGCGGCGGAGCCGAGCACGGAAACGAAAACGATCAGCACATAGTCCTGAATGCCGAGGGGCACCTGGAAGAACTGCGCGATGAAGATCGCCGAAATCGCCGGATAGATCGCCGCGCACCCGTCCATCTTGGTGGTCGCACCGAGCGGCACCGAGAAGACGGCATATTCGCGCGGAACGCCGAGGCTCTTTTCCGTTACGGTTTCGGTGACGGGCAGCGTGCCGATCGAGGAGCGCGACACGAAGGCCAGCTGGATGGCCGGCCATGCGCCCGCAAAGAACCGCGAAGGCTTCAGCCCATGGGCGAGAAGCAGCGCCGGATAAACGACGAAGAGCACCAGCGCCAGACCGATATAAACGGCGGCCGCATACCAGCCGAGCTGCGACAGCGTCGTCCATCCATATTGGTCGACCGCGCGCCCAAGCAGACCGATGGTGCCGAGGGGGGTAAGGCGGATGACCCACCACAGGATTTTCCGCACAATGGCAAGCAGCGACTGGTTGAAGGCGAGGAACGGCTCCGCCGCCTTGCCGGCTTTCAGCGCCGCGACGCCAAAGGCAATCGACACCACGAGCAGCTGCAGGACGTTGAAGTTCAGCGAGGTGCTGCCAGCGCCATTGTTTATCTTGGTCGAGGCTTCAAGCCCGAACACGTTAACGGGCACAAGACCCTTCAGAAAGTCCAGCCACGAGCCGGTGGAGGAGGGCGCTGCCGCTGCCGTATTGGCAATGGCGGTGTTGACGCCCGGCTGGATGACGAGGCCGAGCACGATGCCGATGACAACCGCTATCAGGGCGGTGATGGCGAACCACAACAGGGTCTGCCAGACGAGTTTTGCCGCATTGGAGAGGTTCTTGAGATTGGCGATGGAGGCAACGATGGCCGTGAAGATGAGCGGCGGCACGAGCGCACGCAGGAGCTGCACGAAAATCGTGCCAATGGTCTGCAGCGTCACCGAAAGCCAGTTGGGATTGCCCGCGGCATCCGGCCCAATGTTGCGGGCAACAAGGCCCAGCAGAAGGCCGATAACCATGGCGATCAGGACCTGGAAGCCGAAATTGCGATAAAAGGGTTTAGATCCGGATGAGCGGATAGGTGTCGTTGCCTGTGGCATGGCCTGTCTCTTTTTTATGCAAGAAAACGAGAATAGTGCATTTTTCATACGCATTCTCGAGGGGAGTGGCCGAGAATACGCCGATTTCCTCAGCAATTAAGGAATGAACATGCGTATTTGTTGCATTACCGGGGGATCATTCTCTGGAGCGATTTAGATACGGAAAAATATTCCACCCTTTCGGCGTCTTCGCGGCCAGGCGCTCAAACGCTATCCTATGGCAGCGCCCTGGCAGCGATTCAGTGCTTCCAAAAACCACGTCCCGGCGGTGTGGACGGGTCTCGGTTGGAGGCCAGATCAGCTTCGCCACGAAGGAGAACGTCGCGCGGTTGACGGGTCTATTGCCTTCTCCTTTGTTTTCCTTGGCGCCAATCCGGTCTATGACATCATATGCAGGTGATTCCCTGCCGATAATTCGGGTGCAACGCTCTTTAGCCAATGCGATCTAACGGATATCCGCTTTCATGACTGTGCGTTTCGTCCGGCCATTTTCGATTGCCGCCTATCTTTCCCGTTATCTGGGCCTTGCGGCGCTGGTGCTGTTTTTGATTGCGGCGGGCGTCCACCGGTTCGGCCCTCTGACGACGCCCGATTTTGTCGGCCTGCTCATCATTGCGGCGGGCATCGCGCTCGCGGCGGTCGTTCTGGCGCTGATAGGCCTGGAGCGCTTATGGACCAAGGGCGCACGCGGCGGCCTTTCGGCGCTGGCGGCGCTGCTTCTGTCGGGCCTGCCGCTGGGTGTGGTTGGCTACGGCGCCTTTCTCTACTGGCAGCAACCGAAGATTTACGACATTTCCACCGATCTCAGCGACGTGCCGGAGTGGCTCGTGACGCCAGCCGCCAACCAGCAATGGCTGGTGCGGCCCGCCGTCATCACCAAGGCTGATCGCGACGCGCAGATGGAGGCCTATGCCAGCCTCGCCGGCCGCCGCTATGAAGGCGCGATCGACCGCATCTATGCCGCCGCCAAAAAGATGGCTGCCGCCCAGTCCATCCACATTACCCATACGAGGGGCGTGATCGGAGCGGAAGATGCACCCTCTGTCGGCGTGCCGCCGCAGGATCGGACGCAGCCGGCGGAGGATGCGCCTGTCGAGGACCTGCCGTCTGTTGTCCCCGTACCCATGGCCCGCCCGGCAGAAGCACCGCAGCCGACTTTCTTTAACGGCAGCGGGGTGGTGCTGATGCAGGGCGAAACCCGCACCCGCATCTGGGGCCTGCGTTTCGATATCCTCATCCGCCTCAGGGAAGAAGCCGAGACCACCATCGTCGACATCCGCGTCGCCTCCCGCTACGGCCCGCATGATCTTGGCATGGGCGCCGCGATTGCCGAAGCCTATCTCGATGCGCTGGATGCGGAAATGCAGGGTCTGAACGACAATTGAGGCCAGACGCCGAAGGCTTGGCTGGCGCTAAGCTTCGGCAAGATTTGGGCTCTGCATCGCCGCGAGTTTCTTCTCCCCGAGGGGGAGAAGGTGGCCCGAAGGGCCGGATGAGGGGGCTAGCTCTCGGTATATCTCTACCCGCGCCCCCTCATCCCGCTGCCGCGGACTTCTCCCCGGCGGGGAGAAGAAACAGGTGGCATCCGCTGGTTCCCTATCGAACAGGGCGTAATCGGCGAAAGCCTCTTGAGAATTCGCGCCTTAAAACCCGGTCACGCCGGAAAATACTCGCCCAGCAGCGAAGGCGCGCCATCCGTCCGCACTTCGGCCTTTTCGATCAGATCCTCGATATGCGCCAGCACGGAAAGTGCGGCCGCGCCATGCAGACGCTTGTCGGTGCTGGCATAGATCACCTTCACCATGTCGGCGATCAGCCGGTCGCCGTCCCGGATACGTTTCAACACCGCCTTTTCCCGCATGCGGCGGTGGGCGCGCAAGCCGCGCATGAAGGCGGCGGGATCGGTGACCGGGCCGCCATGGCCGGGCAGGAACAACCGGTCGTCGCGGGTCAGCAGCCGCTCCAGTGAAGCCATGTAGTCGCTCATCGCCCCATCCGGCGGGGCGACGATGGTGGTGGCCCAGGCCATGACGTGATCGGCCGAAAAGACGATGCCGTTGCCCTCCAGCGCAAAGGCAGCGTGGTTGGCGGTGTGGCCCGGCGTATGCAGCGCCGTCAATGTCCAGC
>NZ_JBQYSN010000167.1:0-4421 GCF_052686535.1 Agrobacterium sp. DKPNP3
GCGGCAGCGTTGCCGGATCGCGAACGGCGGTGACCTTGATCGGCTTGCCGCCGCCAACGATGATCGTGTCGCCTTCGACCTTTACCTCGGCCGGGAACTTGCCATGGATCGAATCGTAGCGCAGCAGGTGTGCGTTGGTTTCAACCGGGCCGAGGTCGTTGATGGCAACGACTTCAATATCGGTGCGGCCGGATTCGACGATGGCGCGCAGAACATTGCGGCCGATGCGGCCGAAGCCGTTAATGGCAACTTTTACAGTCATTTACAGTCTCCCGAACAAAAATGGGCGTGGTCTTTGCTGAGTGGTAAGGGCTCTCGAAGCCCTCACGCAAGTTTTGCCTCGACGGCGGCGACAACGGCTTCCGCCGTGATGCCGAAGTGCTTGAAGAGATCCTTTGCCGGGGCCGACGCACCGAAGGAATGCATGCCGACGAAAGCGCCATCGTTACCGATGAAGTAATCCCAACCCTGGCGGATGGCGGCTTCCACCGCAATCTTGACCGGAGCCTTGCCGATGATGGCGTTGCGATAGGTTTCCGGCTGTTCCTTGAAGAGTTCGAAGCAGGGAACGGAAACCACGCGGGCGGATACGCCCTTGTCCTTCAGCGTTGCGGCAGCCTTCAGAGCCACTTCGACTTCCGAACCGGAAGCGAAGATCGAAACCTTGGCGTCACTGGCGGAAACGAGTTCGTACGCGCCGTAAGCAGAGAGGTTCTTTTCTTCATATTCCTTGCGCGACGGAGCGAGATTCTGGCGGGTGAGTGCCAGCGCAGACGGGCGATGCTTCTGTTCCAGCGCCAGCTGCCAGCATTCTGCCGTCTCGGTCTCATCTGCCGGGCGGAAGACGAGCAGGTTCGGAATGGCTCGAAGCGCTGCGATCTGTTCCACCGGCTGGTGGGTGGGGCCATCTTCGCCAACGCCGATGGAATCATGCGTCAGAACGTGGACGACACGGATTCCCATGAGGGCAGCCAGACGGATCGACGGACGGCAGTAATCCGAGAAGATCAGGAAGCCGCCGGCATAGGGGATGAGGCCGCCATGCAGGGCAATGCCGTTCATGGCAGCGGCCATGCCGTGCTCGCGGATGCCGTAATGAAGGTAACGGCCGGAGAAGTCCGTCGGCGTGATGGACTTCATCTGGCTGGTCTTGGTGTTGTTCGACGGCGTCAGGTCGGCAGAACCGCCGATCATTTCCGGAAGCACGCCGTTGATGACTTCGAGCGAGTCTTCCGAGGCCTTGCGGGTTGCAACGGTCGGGTTGTTCTCGATGATCTTCTTCTTGAAAGCGTCGATCGAGCTGTCGAAGTTGCCCGTCAGGTCACCGGCGAAGCGACGCTTGAACTCGGCCTTCTTGGCCGTCTCAGTCGCTTCGAGGCGGGCTTCCCAGTCCTGGCGTGTCTTGGTGGAGCGCAGACCGGCAAGACGCCACGCATCCAGCACGTCTTCCGGAATGACGAAAGCTTCGGCTTCCCAGTTCAGGCTCTTGCGGGCCGCAGCGATTTCTTCTGCGCCGAGCGGGTTGCCGTGGACCTTATGGGTACCCTGTTTGTTGGGCGCGCCGAAACCGATGACGGTCTTGCAGGCGATGAAGGTCGGACGATCGGATTTCTGCGCGGCCTCGATGGCAGCGGCAATCGCGTCGGGATCATGGCCGTCAACGCGGATCGTGTTCCAGTGAACAGCCTGGAAGCGGGCGATCTGGTCGGTGCTGTCGGAAAGACCAACTTCACCGTCAATGGTGATGTTGTTGTCATCCCAGAAGAGGACGAGCTTGTTCAGCTTCAGGTGGCCGGCAAGCGCAATCGCCTCGTGGCTGATGCCCTCCATGAGGCAGCCGTCGCCGCAAAGGACGTAGGTGTAGTGGCTCTGCAGGTCGGAGCCGAATTCTTCTTCGAGCTTGCGCTCGGCGATCGCCATGCCAACAGCGTTGGCGATGCCCTGGCCGAGCGGGCCGGTGGTCGTTTCAATGCCGGTCGCGTGGCCATATTCGGGATGGCCGGCGGTCTTGGAGCCGAACTGACGGAAGCGCTTGATTTCGTCGATCGTCATGTCCTCGTAGCCCGTCAAATAGAGCAGCGAGTAAAGAAGCATCGAGCCATGGCCCGCCGACAGCACGAAGCGGTCGCGATCCGGCCAATGCGGCGCCTTCGGATCGAATTTCAGGTAGCGGGTGAAGAGAACGGTGGCGACATCAGCGGCGCCCATCGGCAGACCGGGATGGCCGGAATTGGCCTTCTCCACTGCATCCATGGCAAGAAAGCGGATCGCATTGGCCATCCGGTTGTGTTTGTCGCGAGAAATCATGGCTTTTCCGTCTGTTTCCGGGTGAAAGGAGATAGTTTTACGCAACTATCCAAAAAGCGGGTTGATCCATAGCAGGTGAGGCAGGCAAGTCAATAAATCGACGGCCAATTGCGGTTCTGCGGTCGATAAAAATCGTTTCGCAGAGTGGGGGCTGGAACGGATTAGGTGTACCCACCCAGCCTGGTTTCTTCGTTCATCCACAGAGCAAAACGCCACAATGCACTGGTTTGATTGACGGGATGGTAAATCGGGTAATAACCTCGTGAGCGTTTAAGTGGCCTGAAACCGGACGATTCGGCCGGTGACGTGCGAGTTGGAAAAAACAATGTCGGCTGAGAAGACCGTGCAATCTGCGCTGACGGAGCTGAATGCTGCCATCACAAATCTCGAAAATGCCATCGATATGCGTATCGAGCGGCAGCGGGAGACGGGCGAAATCGACAATGAGGTCAAACGGGTCCATGTCGATCGAGCGAGACTTGCGCAGGAGCTTGATCAGGCCGAGTTTCGCGCCAACCGTCTTGAAGAAGTCAATCGCGAGGTTTCCCGTCGGCTGGTAACGGCAATGGAAACGATCCGCGCGGTGCTGGATCGATAGGAGCGGGCTCATGGCGCAAGTCACAGTTATGATCGACGGCAAGGCCTATCGTATGGCCTGCGAGGCAGGGCAGGAGGAACATCTGACCGATCTCGCCACCCGTTTCGACCGGTATGTCGGGCATCTCAAGAGCCAGTTCGGGGAGATTGGCGATCTGCGTTTGACTGTCATGGCCGGCATCATGGTGATGGACGAGCTTTCCGAGCTCAATCGCAAGATCGATAAGCTTGAAGGCGAGGTGGCATCCCTTTCGCGCAACCGTGACGGCATGGCCGAGCACAAGGCCAAATCGGATGAACTGGTGGCGCTTGCCATCGGCGACCTGGCGGACCGCCTGAACGGTATCACCGAAAAACTGCTGGCGCGGCCAAAGCCGGCGACGCACTGACTGTTTGATGGTTCTGTTACGGTAAAATTTCGCTTCCCGCCTCTGGCGGTTTTCGCTGATCCGTCCTATATCTTGGTTGCGTTCTGCGCTTCCCGACAGGAACCACAATCCCTGGGGCCATACTCGATCCAAAGGGAGCTGTCCCTGGCCAGTCCCGTGGGGCTGGACACACGGTGCCCACCTACTTTTGTAGGCACCCAGGATCGTAACTCTCCATCGGTCGCCGTGGAACGCACTTCAGGCTTCGGATCAAACCGGTGCTTTTTCCATTTCTGATATAGTCGACAGTGATTTTTCATGGCTGCCGGAGACGGCTTTTTTATTGTGTCGTCATTGCAATGGCGGAACAATTCCCTATTATCCGGATTGGTATGTCTGTCATGCCCTTTAAAAAGGGGCGCTGCGGTCACAACCGCGACGTGCCGTTCAACAGCCCAAAGAGCTAAACTTGTTTACTGAAATTATGATCGTGGTCCTGCTCACCGTATTGAACGGTGTGCTTGCCATGTCCGAGCTTGCCGTTGTCTCCTCCAGACCGGCGAGGCTTAAAGTGCTTGCCGCTCAAGGCAGCAAAGGCGCCACGCTGGCGCTCACGCTTTCCGAAAATCCGGGACGCTTTCTTTCGACCGTTCAGATCGGCATCACGTTGGTCGGCGTGCTGTCCGGCGCATTTTCAGGCGCAACCCTCGGCGCCCGGTTCACTGCCTGGCTGGTGGAGCAGGGCGTGCCAGACCGTGCCGCCGATGCGCTTGGCGTCGGTTCGGTGGTCGTCGCCATCACCTATCTGTCCCTCATCGTCGGGGAACTCGTTCCGAAGCAGATTGCGCTGCGTGATCCCGAAAAGGTCGCCGCGCGCGTCGCTCCCACCATGTTGTTGCTTTCCAAGATCGGCGCGCCGCTGGTGTGGCTGCTCGACCGGTCGGGCAAGGCGGTCCTTGCCCTGCTTGGCCACAGCGGCGAGTCCAATGCGTCTGTCACGGACGATGAAATTCGCACCGTTCTGGCCGAGGCCCACAGCGCCGGCGTGATCGAAACCGAGGAATCGGCCATGATTACCAGCGTGATGCGCCTTGCCGACCGCAATGCGCGCGGACTGATGACGCCGCGTCGCGATGTGGAGGTGGTCGA
>NZ_JBQYSN010000168.1:0-4096 GCF_052686535.1 Agrobacterium sp. DKPNP3
GTATCCGTCTCGGCGTCGCGGGCCAGAAAGATGGCGTTGCCATTCTGGCTGCAAGCGAGGTGGCCATCGCTGAGGTGGCGGCGCGGGCCGTCCAATCCACGCTCGACGATCTCGGCAGCGCCACGATCATCGCCGATACGGCGGCGATGCGTCATGAAACACAGGGCACGCGGCTTTTCCGGTCGTGATAGCGAAGGCAGTCGATGGGGCGAGCGCATGCCACTTGTTTCTTCTCCCCGCCGGGGAGAAGGTCGCGGCAGCGGGATGAGGGTGCAAGGGGAGAGATATATCGAGAGCTCGCCCCCTCATCCGCCCCTTCGGGCCACCTTCTCCCCGGCGGGGAGAAGAAGCAAGTGGCACGATCCTTGCGTATATTTGAGCTGAAATTTGAGTGGTTGTCGTAATTGGACCACAGCATAGTGAAGGGAACAGAGTGATGAAATCGGGTAATGGTCCGCTGCGCGTTGGGATTGGCGGGCCCGTGGGTTCCGGCAAGACGGCGCTGACGGAAAAGCTCTGCAAGGCGATGAGCGCCGATTATTCCGTCGCCGTCGTCACCAATGATATCTATACCAAGGAAGACGCCGAGGCGCTGGTGCGCATGCAGGCGCTGCCTTCTGAACGGATCGTCGGGGTGGAGACGGGCGGTTGCCCGCATACGGCCATTCGTGAGGATGCGACGATCAATCTGCAGGCGATTGCCGGGCTGAACCAGCGTTTTCCCGATCTCGACGTGGTCTTCATCGAATCCGGCGGCGATAACCTTGCCGCGACCTTTTCGCCTGATCTTGCCGACATCACCATCTACGTCATCTCCGTCTGTCAGGGCGAGGAAATTCCGCGCAAGGGCGGGCCGGGCATCACCCGCTCGGACCTGCTGGTCATCAACAAGAAGGACCTTGCGCCTTATGTTGGCGCTGACCTGACTGTCATGGACAGCGATGCGACGCGCATGCGCAACGCCATGCCCTTTGTGTTCACCGACATGAAACGGGGCGATGGCGTTGATCGCATCGTCGGTTTCCTGAAAGAGCAGGGCGGTCTGTAAGCCATGAATGCCCCGTTCCGTTTTGGCCGTTATGCCGTGTCCCGGTTCATCGATGGTGTCTACAAGGCACCGGTCGGCCATCTCATCCACCGGCAGGGCGCGAATGCGCTGGCGGCCGTTCTCGCCGGAATTCCGGGCGATACGGTGGATGTGGATGTTAACTGTTTCGCGCTGTCAGGGCCAGATGGCGTCTGGCTGATCGATGCCGGCTGCGGCACGGCCTGGGGCGAGGCCTATGGCCATGCCCGTGCGGCTATGATTGCCGCTGGTATTCAGCCTGATGATGTCAGCCGCGTTATCCTCACTCATATTCATGGCGACCACGCGCTCGGCCTCATCGATGGCGATCGGCCTTATTTTCCCAAGGCGGAGATATGGGTGCCTAGGGCCGATCTTGCCTTTTTCACCAATGCAGAGGCGCGAAAGGCATTGCCGCCTGCCCGCCAAGGCGGTTTCGATCTCGCCGCCCGGCTGCTCGACATCTGCGGGGCCATGCTGCGGCCGATCCCGATGGGAGGGGTTGCCGAGGATATCGAGGCAATCGCCATGCCCGGCCATACGCCGGGGCATGCCGGTTATCTCATCGGCAATGGCGATCACCGGCTGTTATTGTGGGGTGATGTGCTGCACGTGACGGGTTTGCAGGCCGCCGATCCCGAAATCGCTTTCGTTTACGATATCGATTCCGAACTTGCCCATGGCACCCGTCTTGAGGTGTTGGCGGCAGCGGTCGATCATGGCTGGCTGGTGTCCGGCGGTCATCTGGGCGGGTTTTTCCACATCGAGCGGCAGGGCGATCATTTCCGTTTCCTGCAGCACGCGGTCTGAACCGCCGCGATGCCTGACATGCGAAAGGGCGGGCTGCCTGATGGCGGCCCGCCCTTCGTCCTCTCCCCGTATCTTCAAATCTGTTTTAATGCCGCGACGTCATTGACCTGCACGATGCGGCCGCGCACCGTGACGCCTGATTTTTTCAGGGTGGAAAAGGCGCGTGAGAGGGCCTCCGGGGCGAGGCCGAGCTTGCCGGCAAGCAGGCTCTTCTGGAACGGCAGCCGCAGCGAAAAGGAAGTCGCGTCGCGCGGGCCGTGGTTGATCAGGTAGTGAGCGACACGTTGCGGGGCGGTTTGCAGCCGGTCGTTGGCGATGCAGTCCATGGTGGAAAGCAGGCTGTTGGACAGGCAGCGCATGACGGCCTTGGCGATGGCCGGTTCCTGCTCGACCAGGCTGCGAATCCGCATGAGGTCGAAGCGAGCCACGGTGCAGCTTTCCGCTGCCTGCGCGCTATAACGATAGGTATCGCTGCCGAAGATCAGGCATTCGTTGAAGGTATCGCCGGGGCCGCTGACGCGCACATCCGCTTCGCGCCCGTGCCTGTCCAGCCGGTAGAGCCTCACATAACCCGACAGCACGCAATAAAAATGCTGTGCCGCTTCGCCTTCCTTGAAAAGCACATGGCGGGCGTTGACAGTGGTGATGGTTGCCGCCTCCATCAGCTTCAGCGCCGCCGCATCGTCGGCAACCCCGATCAGGGGCGCGCGCAGCAGCATGTTCCTGTCCCTGTTGCTCAGCTTCACGGTCTTGTTCACGTCCATTCGGCTCCCGCTCAAACCTTTTGCCGGGCTCTCCGAAGCGACAAGAAACCGGGGAAGTTGCTTTTCCCTCACGCCTATCTGCACAGAACTCATCGCATTTTTCCTCGACCGGCAATTCCCGATGCGAGGGAGACTAGCAGGTCAGGTGGAAAGCGAATTGATTTCGATCAAACGGGTTTGCAGCCGTTATGTGGGCGGAAATAGTTCGTCCATTCGTGCTTATAAGCACAGGGGGAAATATGGAGCGGGCGAGTGCGACATATTTCTTCTCCCCGAGGGGAGAAGTCCGCGGCAGCGGGATGAAGGGGCGAGGGTCGGGATATACGGAGAGCTTGCCCCCTCATCCGACCCTTCGGGCCACCTTCTCCCCCTCGGGGAGAAGAAACAAGCGGCGACGTTTTGCCCTCACGTATCAGTTAAAGCGAAACGCCGGGCACATGGCCCGACGTTTCAATCTTCATATTGGCAAACTTCACTCCGCAGCGAGCGGCGGCAGTCGCAATATGTTGCTGCCCTTGTCCGCGGCCTTGTCGCCGGTACCCTTTTCCATGCTGGCGACACGCGCCTCCAGGGAGGAAAGCGCAAGGCTGTTTTCGCGGGCGATCTCCGAGAGCTTTTCGTTGGAGAGGGCCTCTTCCTCCTCTTCCTTTTTGCCGACGAAGCGGCCGAAAAGGTGGGCGAGCAGGCGCGACAGGTCGTCCATGATCAGGAAGAAGGCCGGCACCACGATCAGCGACAGCACGGTCGAGACGATGATGCCGCCGATGACAGCAATCGCCATCGGCGCGCGGAAGGAACCGCCTTCGCCGACGCCGAGGGCCGAGGGCAGCATGCCCGCCGACATGGCGATGGAGGTCATGATGATCGGGCGGGCGCGCTTGCGGCCGGCCTCCACCATGGCATGCACCCGCTCCATGCCGTGACGGCGCATTTCGATGGCGAAATCCACCAGCAGAATGGCGTTCTTGGTCACGATGCCCATCAGCATCAGGATGCCGATGAGAACGGGCATGGAGAGCGCGTTCTGGGTGATGATGAGCGCGACGGCCACGCCGCCGATGGCGAGCGGCAGCGAGAACAGGATGGTGAAGGGCTGGATGACATCCTTGAACAGCAGGATGAGCACGACCAGCACCAGCATCAGGCCAAGCAGCATGGCGTTGACGAAGCCCTGCTGCATTTCGCCCTGCACCTTGGCGTCACCGCTTTCGGCGAGGCGCACGCTTGCCGGCAGTTCGGTTTCCGACACGATGCGCTTGAACTCGGCCGTCGACGTGTCGAGCGCCGTGCCGAAGGGCACGTCGGAGCCGATGGAGACGACGCGGTTGCGGTCGTTGCGCTTGATCGAGCTTGGACCTTCCGAGTAGTCGATATCGGCAACGCTGTAGAGCGGCACCAGCGAGCCGGAGGCGGTCTTGATCTTCAGCGCGCGGATGGTGGCGAGGTCGCGGCGGGC
>NZ_JBQYSN010000169.1:0-3810 GCF_052686535.1 Agrobacterium sp. DKPNP3
CCGGCAAAGATCTCGCCCTGGCTATTGGCGTCGGTCGCCGCGGCCAGAACCGCACCAGGACGTGCGGCCAACCTGCGGACCGCCGCGTCCGTCGCCGGCGACCATCCACCGCCGGTACTGAGATAGACGCTGCCCTCGCGAAGGCCCTCAAATGCCGCAAGGCTCATAGCGTCAATCGCCGCTTCAGTGACGCAAAGACGCAGGGCGTCGGAGGAACCAAGGCGAAACAGAATTTTAGAACCACCTGTCGAAAAGCCGCGCCAATCGCGACCGCGCTCCTCCCAGCCAGTAACAACACTATCGTCATTGACATGCGCGGCCCACATGCTGCCGTAAGGGCCTTCCCGGAGACAATTGCTTTGGATGGCTTCCCGGATGATCGTTGCCGGTAGGCAGCGCTCGGTATGCAGGTAGCGCCAGGTCATGGATCCGCGCCACGGGTGACGTCGTTTTGCCCAGCGTTCCGTGACGGGAGTGTCGTGAGCGGAACTTCCGGCCGGAGCAGACCAAACAGGGTTCCCGGCGATGACGCCGATCAGCTCGGCCACCCGGTCGAGCGCCTCGACGAAGGTGACGCCATCCAGATGCTCCGCAAGACCGAAGACATCGCCCTTCGCGTCGGACAGCGGATCGAACCATCCCCGCCCCTCATGGATGACGATGACGATTTCTGCACCGCGCCGGTATTTGACGGCCTTGCGGGTGCTTTCCTTGACGTCGATGGCAAAGCCGGCCCGTTGCAGCAAAGCTGCGCACGGGACGCGGTCCCGAAGGTCTTCCAGTTTCTGTTTCTCCATTATTTTCCCGGCGCTCTTGGCGCCGCCCCTCTCTCCAGATTCATCTCTCCCGCAATTTGCGGGACCGGTTCCGGCGGCCGCGAAGAGCAAAGGGGGCAAGGGCGCGGCTGGCAATCTGCAGATTTGCATTCCGCTCCGGATGACCTGCCAGCGGCGGCGCAGCTTCCCTTGCCGCCTGCCGCGCGCAAGCGGCATCAAGGAGAGGAGAATGCCGGCTAATGAGCCGGCCAGGGATGGAATTCATGCACGATCTCCAGATCGTCTTCGTCATCGAGTTCGTCGCTCGGCAGAACGCCGAACTCGTCGCCGGACCTGAACAGTGTGACCGGAACCATGAGGGTGCGGGCGAGTTGGAAGGCGTGGTTCTGCGCAAGAGAAAGATCGGTGTTCATTTGAGGCTCCATCTTTGGAGCGGGCCATTCCCGCTCGATGGCTCCCGTCAGTGTCCGGAACCAGTCGCGATCACCGCAAAGGCAAAGCCGAAGCGGCCGCAGCTTGGCTCACGGACCCCGTCAGCGGGTTGATCGACGGAGATCCGGGGCCGGACCAGGAAGCCATCCATCAAGAGCGGGATTGGGACGCCTCCATGGACCTTCCTCCGACAAACAACGATCGTGCGGATGGGGATCTTGGTGTACCCCTCGATACCTGATGCTACCTTCTTTTCGCTCCGGTCATCAGGTCAGAGTCGATGCGTATGCCTGCTGGAGGCGGGTCACATCATATACGACGTGAAGCTGCGGACGCCGGACATTAGGGATTGCGAGCCCTAAGGAGCCGCCCCTTGAAAAGCCGACACGCAACCGATATATATTGCTCATAGTCGAGAGCGCTGATCCGTCGGTGCGTTGAACGATTGTTTCACTCGGCTTACCGAATTGGAGCGGACCGCATGCGGTCCGCTTTTTCGTTTCAGGGGGATTCGTTGCATCTACTATATCTCGACGAGTCTGGTCATTCGCATGATCCAAGCTCGGACTTTTTCGTTCTTGCCGGGTTCAGCATATTCGAGCGCCAAACGCATTGGCTGGAAGCCCAGATAGATCCTGTAGCCGCGCGCTTCAGCTCAACCAATCCTCGAGAAATTGAGTTCCACGGAAATCCAATGCGCTCGGGCAACGGCACATGGAAAGGCGTGCCTCCGAATGAAAGGGTTCAAGCCGTCGTCGATATCTTGTCGCTACTGGCCGACAAGCAGTTGCAGCTGAAGGTGTACGCCTGCGTCATCGAAAAGAAGCTCTTTTCGCCTGATGACATTTTGGCACGTAGTTTCGAGGATGTGGCCTCGTGTTTCGATGGATACCTGAAGACGCTCTATAAGAAAAAGAACCCCCAACGTGGCTTGGTCATCCTCGACAAAAGCAATTATGAGGAGAAAATCCAAACCCTGTCTCATGTGTTCAAGCACGTGGGGCACGCCGGTGGACAACTCCGCAACTTTGCTGAAGTGCCGCTTTTCCTAGATTCCAAGGCATCGCGCCTGATTCAGATGGCGGACTTGATCGCCTACTGGATTTTTCGTCACTTTCAGTCAGGCGACCAGCGGGGCTATAACCTCATAAGACCATACTTTGCCCGCTATGGCGTCGGACCAGTCTCGGGCCTGCGTTGTCATGTCGCGCCCGAGACCGAAGCGCGCCTCGCATCTCTCCCCGATCCAACTCACCCATTTCCGAATGCGACGCCGAAAGGAATTGTCACCGACATACCCCAAATTTCCACGCTTGAAGATTAATTCAGCTCGAGGGCCTAATCGGCTCTTCCAACATACTAGGCTCTAGCAATTTAGTGAAAATTCCGGCTCTTCACCTTCAGCGTATCGATATGAAGGTCGGGCACGAACATGTCGCGCGAATCCGGCCCGCCACCTCCATGCGCGAACTCATCGCCTCGCCCGGTTGGCAGCCTGAACTCGGTATCCCGATCGGCAAGTCCAACCAGATCGCCTGAGAGATCGAAGAGTTGCTGGGCTACGAGATGGACGACCTCCCCTTCCCGCTGGATGCGGCCGTTGATCGCCGTCATCGATGATTCCAGCACGATGCCGCCTGCGGTTCTAGAATAGAGACGGCCAGACAACGACGTTGGCCGGTCCAGTCTAGTCCTCGATGGTGATGAACATGACACCCTTGGCTGATCCCGGCTTTTGCCGCACAAGGACGAGGCCAGCGGTATAGACCCACCAACCATCGCGTGCATTCATCGACTCGGCACAGGTGATGATGTTGCGGGCGGACAAATCCTTGCGCAGGAAGGCGACCGGATGCTGTCGCAGCGTCAGCCCGGTATGGCTGTAATCCTAGATGACGTTGTGACCCTCCGTTGTTGAATTTCAGCTGGATTTGACCCATTTTTTCATTCCGCGGTGAACCACGCAACTGAAACTAGAGTGTTGATCGCCAACATTTTCTCGTAGCGCAGGCGGATCACCCCGAAATGGAAAAGTGATCTAAATCGGAGTGATCATCAACATGTTGCCCCAATAACGTGCTCCTGAATTGCAACGGATGTCGGCCGCGATGACGACTTCTGTTCAGCGGAAGTGAGTGCATATGTGGTCAGCGAATGCGCGCACTCTTGGGACCATGTCTGCTCGATTTGGAAACGTTAGATTGAGCCGCGTCGGGCGGAGCCCCGCGTGCGGGAGGAGCGGTTCTGCATTGCCAGTCATAACGGCATCCTGGCACAAGCCTTGCGGCAACAGAGCAACACCAAAGCCGTTCAACATCAGATCCCGGGCCAAGGCGTGGCTATCGACCTCGATCGCACCGGCAGGTAGGGATGCACCACCAAGCACATGCTTCTCCAAGTAGGCGCGTAAGATTGGTTGCGGGGAGATGAAATCCTCCACCTCGCTGATATTTTCCGGCCGCCCCTTTCGCTTCAGCCACGATGCGCTCGCATAGAAAGCCCATTCGATGTCGAGTAAGCGTCGTTCGATTGCAGTCTGGGCAGGGTTCGCGCCGACTCTGACCGCAATGTCGATGTTGTCCTCGACAAGGTCCATCACGGT
>NZ_JBQYSN010000170.1:0-3786 GCF_052686535.1 Agrobacterium sp. DKPNP3
CGCCCAGCTTTCCGGCGGCCAGCAGCAGCGCGTCGCGCTGGCGCGCGCCCTCGTCATCCAGCCGTCCATCCTTCTGTTCGATGAACCTCTTTCCAATCTCGACGCCAAGCTGCGCGACGAGATGCGCGCCGAAATTCGCCGCATCCAGAAGCAGCTTGGCATCACCTCCATTTTCGTCACGCATGATCAGGTGGAAGCGCTCAGCATGTGCGACAAGGTCGCGGTTCTCAATGGCGGGCGTCTGGAACAGCTCGGCACGCCGCATGATCTTTATGAGCGGCCGGCGACGGCCTTCGTCGCCTCTTTCGTCGGCCGCACCAACAGGCTGGTCGGCAACGCGGCCGGCGACCGCATCACGGTTGGCGATGCGGTGCTGCGTGCGCCCGGCGCCCATAGCGGCGCGATCGACCTGATGGTAAGGCCGCACCGCATGGCAATGACAGTTGCGGGCGACGCCATTCCCGATTTCGGCGGAGCCCCCGTCAACCGCATCGCCGGCGAAGTCCGCGATGTCTATTATGCTGGCGATATCCTGCATTACGAGATTGCCGCCGGCGGCCAGACCCTCTCCGTCGAGCGCGCGACGTCGGGCGGCGAGACCCCGGTTGCGGCAGGCAGCGCGGTCAGTCTCGTCTGGCGCGTGGAAGATACTCTGGTCTTTGGAGCAAACCAATGACAGCGGCGGTCATGATCACGGCTCCCGGCGGCCGCACCTCCACCATCGTCGTTCTTGCAACCCTGCTTCTGGGGCCGATCATTGCGGTCAACGGTCTTGCCTTCGTCATGCCCGTCTTCAATCTGCTGCTGCTTTCTTTCCGTGAAAGCCTTGGCGGGGGTGGTCTCGGCGAAGCCCATACGCTTGACAACTGGACATCGACGCTGACCGACGGGTTCTATATCGAACTGATTGGCCAGAGCATCCTGACGAGCCTGATGATTACCATCCTCACCCTCATCGCCTCCTATCCCATCGCCCTTTACCTTCATAGGGCACAGGGCCGCTGGAAGACGCTTCTGCTGGTGCTGGTGATTTCGCCGCTTCTGACCTCGGCTGTGGTGCGCACCTATGGCTGGATCGCGATCCTCGCCGATGATGGCCTCATCAACAATATCCTGCTTGCGCTGGGCGCTGAAAGCGACGTGCGGCTGCTGTTCAACAAGGTCGGCGTCGTCATCGGGCTCACCGAAATCCTGATGCCCTACATGATCCTGGCGTTGCTTGCCGGTTTCGGCAGGCTCGATCCGCGTGTCGAGGAAGCGGCCGAAACGCTCGGCGCATCGCCATGGAAAGTATTCTGGCGGATCATCGTGCCGCTCACCATGCCCGGCGTGGCACTCGGCTGCCTGCTTTCCTTCGTTCTGGCCGTCAGCTCGTTCATCACGCCCAAGCTGCTTGGTGGCGGGCGCGTCTTCCTTCTGGCAACGGAAATCTACGACCAGGCGATCGTGACGCTGAACTGGCCGCTCGCCGCCACGCTGTCGATGATCATCCTCGTGATCTTCGGTGCGGCTCTGGTGCTTTATTCCCGGCTTCTGCGGGCCATTCTGTAAAGGAAAAGAATATGGAAGACCGTCCCGCTCCGCTGGCGCTGAAAATCGTCGCCTTCATCATGTTCCTTTTTCTGCTGGCGCCCGTGGTGCTTGTCGTGCCGATCTCGTTTTCGGCGGATAGCTACATGGCCTTTCCGCCGTCTGGCTGGAGCCTGCGCTGGTATGTGGAACTCATGCACAATTCCCGGATGATCGGCGCGCTCGGCACAAGCACGCTTCTCGCCGTCATCGTCACCGTGCTCTCCATGCTGATCGCGCTACCCGCCTCCTACGCAATCGTGCGGATGCGGGTGATCGGCGCGGATGCCTTGCTCGCCTTCTTCACCGCACCGCTGCTGTTGCCGACCATCGTTCTCGGCCTTGCGATCCTGATCGTCTTTGCCGGTGCGGGCCTGCTCGGCACCTTCACGGGTCTGGTGATCGCGCATCTGATCATCGTTTTGCCCTATGCGCTGCGTGTGCTTACCACGTCGCTTTCGGGCCTGCCGCTCATCTATGAGGAGGCCGCGTCCACGCTGGGGGCTTCACCTCTCAAGGTCTTCAGGCGCGTCACCATGCCGATGATCGCGCCGGGGATCGTTGCGACGGCAGCGCTGTCCTTTCTTGTCTCGTTCGATGAAGCGGTGATTTCGCTGTTCCTCACCGGTCCGCGCATCACGACGCTTCCCGTCGCCATGTATCAGCATGTCGAAACCCAGGCCGATCCGCTGGTTGCGGCCATTTCCGTTCTGCTGATCGTGCTCACGCTTGCCGTCGTCCTCATCGTGGACCGCACGGTGGGCCTGACGAAGACCTTCGTGAAGTAGGGCGCAAAGGATGGCCTATCGACAGATCGCCGCCGGCACGACCTATCGTTTCGACGATTTGAAGACCCTGATGGCAAAGGCGACGCCGGAAAGATCCGGCGACCAGCTCGCCGGCATTGCGGCGGAGGGGCCAGTGGAAAGACTGGCGGCGCAGATGGCGCTGGCCGACCTGCCGCTCTCGACCTTTTTGCGGGAAGAATTGATATCTTCGGACAATGACGAGGTGTCGGCGCTGATCTCGCGCCAGCACGACGCACGGGCGTTCGCCCCGGTGGCCTCGCTCACGGTTGGGGAATTTCGCGAATGGCTGCTCAATTCCAAGGTCGGGCACGCGGAACTGGAAGCGATTGCCTGGGGTCTGACGCCGGAAATGGTGGCGGCCGTCTCCAAGATCATGCGTCTGCAGGATCTAGTGACGGTGTCGGCCAAACGCGAAGTCGTCACCCGCTTTCGCAACACGATCGGTCTTTCCGGGCGCCTGTCCACCCGCAACCAGCCAAATCATCCAACCGATTGTTCCCGTGGCATCGCCATTTCGGCCATTGACGGATTGCTGCTCGGCAGCGGCGATGCGGTGATTGGCGTCAACCCGGCCACCAGCGCCGTGCCGGACTATATCCGCGTCGTGCAGCTGCTGGACGATCTGCGGCAATGGCTCGACATTCCCACGCAGACCTGTTGCCTTGGCCACGTGACGACGGCGATCAAGGCGATGGAGCGCGCTGCACCCGTCGACCTGGTGTTCCAGTCGATTGCCGGCTCCCAGAAGGCAAATGCAGGTTTCGGGGTCGATCTTGCCGTCTTGCGAGAGGCCCGCGATGCCGGCCTGTCGCTGAAGCGCGGGACTGTCGGCACAAACCTCATGTATTTCGAAACCGGGCAGGGCGCCGCCCTTTCGGCAAATGCGCATTTCGGTGTCGATCAGCAGACGATGGAAGCGCGCGCTTATGCCGTTGCGCGTGAATTCTCGCCGCTTCTGGTCAATACCGTCGTTGGCTTCATCGGTCCTGAATATCTTTATAATGGCAAGCAGATCATACGTGCCGGCCTTGAAGACCATTTCTGCGGAAAGCTGCTCGGCCTGCCGATGGGTGTCGATGTCTGCTACACCAACCATGCCGATGCCGACCAGGAAGACATGGACGTGCTGCTGACCATGCTGTGCGCCGCCAATGTGAACTTCGTCATCACCGTGCCGGGTTCTGACGATGTCATGCTGAACTACCAGACGCTTTCCCATCACGATTCAATCTATGCCCGTGAAACGCTCAAGCGGCCGCCTGCGCCGGAATTTCAGGCGTGGCTGGTGAAGATGGGCGTGACGGATGCTGGAGGCCAGATGATCGAGAACCCGGCGCTGATGAACCACGGGCTCCTCGAACTCGATTTTCTGGGAAGGGATGCCGCCTGATGCGAGACCGCCAGCCCT
>NZ_JBQYSN010000171.1:0-3707 GCF_052686535.1 Agrobacterium sp. DKPNP3
CAGGCACAAATCCTGCGTCTGCTCGATGACGAACGGCGCAAGCGCCGGCTGGCAACGTTGCTGATCACCCATGATCTCTCCGTTGTCGCCGCTTTTGCGGATAGGATCGCGGTCATGTATGCCGGCCGCATCGTCGAGGAGGGGCCGACCAAGGCGATCCTCAAGGCGCCACAGCACCCTTACACCAAGGCGCTGATTAGCTGCTCACTGCTGACCACCGACAGCGCGGGGCAACTGCTGACCATCCCGGGTTCCAGCGCGCAGGCGCACGACATGTCCTGCGGCTGCCGGTTTCACCCGCGCTGTGCAATCGCCAACTCGACGGGCATGGGTGGGCGTTGCATGGCGACAGAGCCGGATTTGAATACCCTGCCGGAGGGGCGCAAGGCGCGGTGCTGGGCGGTGGGTCACGACCATGCGGGGCATGATCATTCCGGTCACGACCATCAGAACCACACAATCTGCTGAGGAGGGCGACGACAATGCTATCGACAGCAATGACACAGACCGCCCCATCGGCGGAAACCATGCCCAAGCCCTTCGTGGTCGCGAAGAACCTTTGCAAATATTATCCGATATCCGGCCTCGGTCACCGGGTGGTGAAATCCGTCGACGATGTCTCCCTGACAATCGGAGAGGGGGAGGTTCTGGGCCTCGTGGGCGAATCCGGATGCGGCAAAAGCACCGTCGCCGGGCTGATCACGCGGCTAACCCACGCGACCAGGGGCGAGGTCAGCATCGGGCAGAACGATATGCTGCACATGAACGGTGAGGCGCTGCGGCGCATGCGTCGGGTCGTGCAACTGGTGTTCCAGGACCCATATTCCGCGCTCGATCCGCGGATGCGCATCGGCCAGAGCATGGAAGCGCCGCTTGCCCAACATGGCCTCGGCACGCGTGAGGAACGCACGAACCGGGTTTTCCGCATGCTGGAGGAGGTCGGGCTCGACGGCTCCTTTTACGATCGGTATCCGAGCCAATGTTCCGGCGGGCAGCTGCAGCGCGTCGTCATCGGCCGGGCGCTGCTTCTCAATCCAAGCTTCCTTGTCTGCGACGAGCCGACATCGGCACTCGACGCCTCGATGCGGACGCAGATCCTGAACCTTCTGATGGACATGAAGCGTCGTCACGGCCTGACGGTTCTGATGATTTCGCACGATCTGCGTGTGGTGCGATATCTCTGCGATCGTATCGCAGTGATGTATCTCGGCCGCGTCGTTGAAATCGCCGACCGCGAGGAGCTTTTCCGAGCGCCGAAGCACCCCTATACCAAGGCGCTGATTGCGTCGTCCATGCTGGACGAGACAGGGCTTTATGCTCCGGAAATGCTTCTGGACGGCGATCTGCCGAGCCCTCTCAATCCTCCCGACGGCTGCAAATTCCACACGCGCTGTAAATACGCGACAGGGATATGCAGTCAGGCGGAACCCGTTTTGGAAGGCGTTTCCGGTGAGCATTTCGCCCGCTGTCATCGCTGGCAGGAGCTGGGTTGACGGAACGCGCAGGTGCAGTTCTCTGGTGATGTAAAAACAGATGAATTGTGCGTTTGCAGATTAATATCGGAATAAAATTCCGATTATAAAACATAAAATAGAAGTTAATCTGATGGATATTCGCGATATATCCACAGGATATTTTGCTGTCATGTTATTTTTACTGAAGATGCACGCATTGTGAGCGTTATCACCAAAATAAAAGGGGATCTTCCATGATGAAGTACGCAATTTTGGCGACATGCGCCACTGTGGCCTCGTTCGGGGCACAGACGGCAATGGCCCAAACGATCACCTATGACGATTACACCGGCGTCAAGACCGGCTGGCAGATGGCGTCTGACGATGCCTATCTCGGTTCGCGTGCGGGTTGTTTCGAAAGTCTGGTTCGTGTCGGTTATGACACGACGCTGGAACCGGGCCTTGCGGAATCCTGGACGCAGACCTCGCCCAAAGTCTGGGAATTCAAACTTCGCAAGGGCGTGAAATTCCAGAATGGCGAGCCGCTCACTGCCGCCGCCGCCGTCAATGCGCTCACCAATCTCCTGAAGGCGCCCGTTCCGGCCCGGGCCTTTTCGCCGAAGCTCATTGCCGCGGTTGAGGCGGGTGGCGACGATATCGTAAAGATCACCACCATCGAGCCGTCTGTGCTGGTCCCGGCGCAGATGGCAAGCCCCGCAACCACTATCCTCGCACCAGCGGCTTACAAGGATGGCAAGGTCGATCCCATTGGAACCTGCACCGGGCCTTTCAAGATCACAAAGGTCGATGCAAACCAATATATGGAGCTGACCGCGAACCATGAGTACTGGAACGGCATGCCGAAGCTTTCAGGCGGCCGTGTGAACTTCATTCCGGATGCCGATACCCGCGCCACCCAGATAAGAAGCGGTGAGGTGCAGATTTCGCGCGTGATCCCACCCTGGGCGGTAAAGACCGTTGAAGCGGCGAAGGGCGTCAAGGTCGCACCGATCACGGTGCCCCGGATTACGGAGATGCTGCTCAATAATTCCAAGGCGCCGTTCAAGGATATCAAGGTCCGGCAGGCGATCCGGGCCGCCATCGACACCGCCGGTATTGCCGACAGCATCTATGAGGGTGCGGTAAAACCCGCGACGATGCCCTTCGCGCCGGGAGAGCCTTGGGCGCCCCAGGACGTCAAGCCTGCTTATGACCTGGAACAGGCAAAAGCTCTGTTGAAAGAGGCGGGAATTGCTCCCGGCAGCCTGAAACTGACGCTGTTGGCTTACACTGAAAGAACCGAACTCAAGGACGTTGCTGCCGTCATCCAGGCGCAGCTGCAGGAAATCGGCATCAAGGTCGATGTTCGCGTTGCAGATTACACGGCGATCGAGCCCGACCTTCTGTCCGGCAATTTCGACATGGTGCTTCTGTCGCGCGGTTACGCCACCGATGTTGCCGAACCGATCGGCTTTCTCAATGCTGACTACACCTGCACAGGCGGCTACAATATCTCGCACTATTGCAGCGAGCAAACGGACAAGCTGATCAAATCAGCCTATGCGGTGGCCGAGCCGGAAAAGCGTTACGCCATTTATGCCGAGGCGGCGAAGAGGATCTATGACGAAGCGGTCACCGTCTATCTGATCCACGAGACAGCGTTCGACGCTTATTCGGACAAGGTCGAGAACTTCAAACCGCATCCGATCAACTTCTTCATCATGACCAAGGACCTGGCGACGAAGTAACCAAGCCAACGGTTCTGACGAAACAGGGCCCGGCTCGCAAGAGCCGGGTTTCGGCTGTTATGGTGGCGTCCCCCCGCAGCTGGGACGACGCCGGATCAGGTCCGCTGCCGCAGGGTTAATTTCCTGGGCAAGCGTCATAATCGATTTGGAATGACGAGTTGCGCCAAACGCTCCGGCGTTATCCTCGGGCTTGTCCCGAGGATCTGCAACCGATCGATTTTATTCGACGTGATTAGATCCTCGGCAGAGGGCCGAGGATGACGCCGAGAGGAATGAATTCTTCATCACCGACGTGGGGAGAGGCTTTTGCTGCGGGAGGTACGGGGGAAGAAACTCGATGTCGTCCAATGGCCTTTTCGCAACCTACAGCGTCAGGCGGGGCCGGCAGTGTGATCCGGCGGCGGCAGTGGAGCGCCGCCGGTATCTTTTCTGTTCAGGCGCGCGCTTCTGGCGTGTATCCAGCCGCAGTAATGATTTCGGCAATGTGAGCAGCATCGGATGCACC
>NZ_JBQYSN010000172.1:0-3595 GCF_052686535.1 Agrobacterium sp. DKPNP3
CGTTTCGCCGCGCACGCGGAGCGCCATCAGGAAACCGCCGATCTGCGACGGGGTGGCTTCGCCCGACATCAGAATGTCGAAAGCCGTGCGCGCGTCTTCGCGGTTCAGGCTTTCTCCGTTCGCGACCTTGGCGATCAGCGGCTTCAGTTCGGCCATTTCTCGCCCCCCGTGTCAGAAGCCAACCATCGCCTGATCGGCGAGGGCTTGGTTGATCGTCACACCATAGTCATTCTGCAGGCGGTTGACCATCTGGTCCAACATGTCGTCGCCGGCTGCGCGGGCAATGGCGGTGAACTGCTGGTCGTCGTTGGCAAGCGCGTCCGGCGCGGCGCTCGTGTCCACGGACGTAACCTTGAAGAGGATGCGGCTGGAACCGTCGGCATCGGCCGCGGTGCCCACCAGACCTTCGGCTCCGGCAAAGACGGCAGCGATGGTCTGTCGGCCGAAGATCGCGTCTTCGCTGGTGCGGCGCAGGCCGGACTTTTGCTCCACGGCAAGGCTGAGTTCACCGGCGACGGCTTCAAGCGTCTCGCCCTTTTCAACGCGGGCCTTCAGCTCGTCGGCCTTGGCGGCAAGCGCGGTGCGCTGCTGCTCGGCCGTCCAGTCGGCCACGACATCGTCACGAATTTCGGCAAGCGTGCGGTCGCGGGCAGGGATGATCTGCTCGACGTCGAACCAGATGTATCCTTCACGTCCGAGATTGATCGGCAGGGCTTCCGTGCCGGGTTCGGTCTTGAAGGCTTCCTGCGCCAGCTGCGGCGAGGGCAGGCCCTCGACGGCGTCGCCCTTTTCATTGAGGCCGGCGGCATCGATGGCGTCGATGGTGACGGGCTTCAGGTTGAGCTGCTTGGCGGCATCGGAAAGCGACGAGCCGCCGGCGCGCAGGTCTTCGTAACGATCGTGCACGTTCGTGACTTCCTCAGCCGCGGCGGCGGTAGCGAGATCCTTGCGGATATCGTCCTTGGCTTCATCCAGCGTACGGGTGGTTTCCGGCTTGATACCGGTGACGCGCAGGAGAACCGGGCCGAAGGCGCCGTCCACCACGGGCGATACGCCGCCATCCTTCTGGATGGCGAAGGCCGCATCGGCAATCGACTGGTCGGGAATGGTATCCTTGGTGAATTCGCCAAGCGTCACGTCGGATGCCGTCTTGCCCTGGTCTTTCACCACCTGATCGTAGGTGGTGTTGCCGAGCCTGATCTGCTCGGCGGCAGCGGCAGCCATTTCCTTGTCCGGGAAGGTCAGTTGCTCCACCGTGCGGCGGCCGGCGGTGCGGAAGCTGTCCTTGTGGCTGTTATAGTAGTCGGCGATCTGCGCATCGGTCACCGATGCCGGCTCGGCGATATCAGACGGCTCGAGCTTCACGTAGGTGAACTTGCGGAATTCAGGCGCGCGGTACTTTGCCTTGTTGGTTTCGAACCACGGCGTCAGCACGTCGTCGCCCGGCGCCTTGACTGGCGGGATGACGGCGTTGGAGAGAATGACGTAATCGACGGTACGCTGCTCGTTGCGATATTGCTTCAGCGCGTCAACCAATACCTGCGGCGCGGCAAAACCATCGGAAACGGCTTCAACGATCTGGCTGCGCACGGCGACCTTGCTGCGCTCCTTGATGTAGTCATCCTCGCGGAAACCGGAGTTGCGCAGGCGCTCGGTAAACAGGTTGCGATCGAACTGGCCGTTGACGGATTTGAAGGCCGGGTCTTCGGCGATGAGTTTGGCGAGACGGTCTTCCGAAAGCCCGAGGTTCATCTTCGAAGCCAGCTCGTCGAGCGATGCACCGGCGGCAAGCTGGCTGAACACCTGGCGGTCGATGCCGAAGGCCTTGGCCTGCTCGGTCGTCAGCCTCGTGCCGAACTGGCGGCTGAGATCGGAAATCTGGCGCTGGTAGGCAAGACGGAATTCCTGCGGGCTCACCGTCTGGTCGCCCACCGTCATCACAGCATGGGAATTGGCAGTGACAAGCGATGCGGAGACGCCCCAGACGCCGAAGGAAACAACAAGCAGGAGAAGCAGCAGCTTGGCTGCCATGGTTCGAGAAGCATTTCTCAGGGAATCGAGCATCGTTATGCAAACCTCACAGGAACGTCATTCCGGTCGCCGGCTGTCCGGCCCGCAACGTATCGGCGTTCCTTAAATCAATCCATTCGGAAATTGAAGGGAATTTCCCTTGGAAAAACGGGGTTTTGAAAACGGTTGTGTGATTGGGGGATGAACGGGAAGCGAAATATTCAGAGCGACAGTGTCGAGCTGATAAGGAGGCTGGTCAAACTCTTCACCCGTCATTCCGGCCCTGAGCCGGAATCAAGCCAGCCCAAGTCCTTGGGCTGAAAAGAGTTTTTTCACCGCGCAAACGCGCGTTGGCTGGATTCCGGCTCAAGGCCGGAATGACGGAGGCGTATAATAAGAACCTTGGAAATGTCCGCCCGCCCTGACGGCAAAACAAAACCGCCTGAACGAGCCAGGCGGCGTCAAAGAATGATGTGGATAGGCCTGATCCGCTCTACCGCGCTTAGAAAGCGCGGTCGCGCCGGACAGCGTCCTTGAATTCCTCATCCTCACGCCGCATTTCGGCGATGACGGAGATCATTGATGTCACGAACATTACGCTGATGAGGGCCAGTAGCATCGTCAGAAATGTAAACATGATATCGTCTCCGAGAGATTGAGGATTTCTCCCCGCTATCAGTAATAATTCATGTACTGATAACGGGCGGTCAGCTGCGGGTAGTCCGGGCCCTGGGTTTCAGGCTTCTGCTCATAAAGACTAAACGTCGTTGCTACCATTGCGATAACCAGTACTGTCCAGGCTGTGCTGATGACGCTGATCTTCGCCGAAGTAGACTGTTTTTCTCTTACAAACATCTGTCTGTTCCTTTGGTTTCTTGTTAACGCGCCACGTCTGATCATGTTCCGCGTCAATCGTAAAAATCGATTAGCATCGCCCCGGTGAAACTTCCTTGAATGGCTCGTTCATCTGGCGTTCAGGAAACTGGCTGGGACTCTCATTCGAGAAAAACATACTCGGCAGCGAATGACGCGATGATCGAAAGGACGATCATAAAGGCCAGCATTTTTAGTTCTCCGGATGCTTAACGGGTGAAAGGCGTTTCGGTTTCCCGATGCTGTGCATTTAAACAAAATAGCTCTGAAACCGCCCTGAACGCCGCATTCATCGGGGGTTCACCGGGCCGCAGCGGAGGGGTGGGAAGAGGATAAAGTCTTGCGCCGCGTTGATCTCCATGACAAAAGGCGGGCACATGATACCCAGCATCGAAACGCGCCCACCATCTGAGAGCGATATGACGATTGCCTTTTATCCAGGATCATTCGATCCGATGACCAACGGACATCTGGATGTGCTTATCCAGGCGCTGAACGTTGCGTCGAAAGTCATCGTTGCCGTCGGCATCCATCCGGGCAAAGCGCCGATGTTTACCTTCGAGGAGCGGGCGGCGCTGATAAAGCAGGCGCTTGCCGAGCAGTTGCCCGGTGAGGCGGCACGCATGGACGTCGTCTCCTTCGATAATCTGGTTGTCGATGCGGCCCGCCAGCACGGGGCGCAGCTGCTGCTGCGCGGCCTGCGCGACGGCAC
>NZ_JBQYSN010000173.1:0-3413 GCF_052686535.1 Agrobacterium sp. DKPNP3
GGCGGGCGTCACCTCTGCCTTGGCGGCGATGGCCTCGACGATACCGTCAGGCTTTTCGGCGAGCGCGGCGGCGGCGCGGGCCTGCCTGTCGTCACCGGTCTTCTGGGCTGCAATGCTCATCCGGTCGGCCTCAGGCGGCAATCGAATGGCGTTCGCCATTCTTGTCTTCATGGATGATGACGTCGAAACCTTCGAAGTGCGGGCCGGAGAGATATTCGACCTTGCCGCGGTTCTCGCCAGCCTTGGCATGGGCGGCGCGGAACTGTTCGGATTTCGTCCAGGCAAGGAAATCGTCCTTGGTGGCCCAGACGGTGTGCGAGGCATAAAGCGTGTGGTCGTCCGCTTTCGGGCCCTTCAGCATGTGAAATTCGATGTAGCCCGGCAATTCGCTGAGATGCGATTTGCGCTCGCGCCAGATCGATTCGAAGGTTTCTTCATAACCCGGCACGACGCGAAAGCGGTTCATGGCGATAAACATCAGAGTCTCCTTTTAAGTTTCCTGTTTCAGTCAGGATATCGAGCGAAAACCGGCTTGGGAAGAGGTTCGTATTAAAGCAAACAAAAATACTCCACTTACGGATTGCGCAGTGGATAAACATGTGTAAATAACTCAAGATTAATGGCGCCGGGCAATGGCGCCGGTCGCGTTTCAGGATGACGTCATGATGAATTTCCGCCTTCGTTCCGTTGTTTTCGCCGCCCTCGTGCCAGCTGCAATCGCCTTTGCCGCGCCGGCTTCCATGGCGTCCGACAAGGGCAATCCGCAAGCGAAACGGATCGTTGCGGTGGGTGGGACGGTGACCGAAATCCTTTACGCGCTCGGCGCGCAGGACCGCATCGTGGCGCGCGACAGCACGAGCAGCTATCCGGCCGACGCACTGACAAAGCCCGACATCGGCTATATGAGGGCGCTCTCATCGGAAGGCATCCTGTCGCAGAAACCAGATCTCATTCTTTCCGAGGATGGCGCCGGACCGGCCGATGTCATCGCGATCCTGAAGGCAAGCGCGGTGCCTTTCGTCACCGTCGATACACCACCGAGCGGAGACGCCATCCCGAAGAAAATAGAGGAGGTCGGTGCGGCCGTCGGTCTTTCCGACAAGGCCGGCGCGCTGGCCGCCGAAACCAGGGCCGGGCTCGATGCTCTCGCCAAGGATGTCGCCGCTGTGCCGGAAAAGGGCAGAAAGCGCGTTCTCTTCGTGCTGTCCATCGCAGGTGGACGCATCATGGCGGCGGGCAAGGATACCGAGGCGGCTGCGATCATCGAAATGGCCGGCGGCATCAATGCGGCTGAGGAGATCAACGGTTACAAGCCGCTGACGGATGAAGCTGTCATCGCCGCGGCACCCGATGTCGTGCTGACCATGGCGCGGGGCGATCATGCCGGCAAGGCAGATGAGATTTTCGCGCTGCCCGCCTTCCAGTCGACGCCTGCGGCTGCCAGCAAGGCTCTCATCAGCATGGATGGGCTATATCTCATCGGTTTCGGCCCGCGCACCCCAGCCGCCGGCCGTGAGCTGGCAGCGAAACTTTATCCTGATGTGGTGAAGCCGTGAGCCTTGCCGTCTTGACTTCCACCGGGGGCGGGGTTGCGGGCGACAGGTCCCGTCAGGGTGCGATGACACTTGTCCTGCTTGTCGGCATCCTGCTGTTGGCCTGTGGCGTATCGCTTGTCAGCGGCCCCACGGGCGTCGGCATCTCCGAACTCCTTGCCTATCTCACCGGCGGTGCGGATCAGCTCGATCAGCGCGACCGGGTCATTCTTGAGGCGGTGCGCCTGCCACGGACGGCGCTTGGCATGTTGATCGGCGCGGGGCTTGGTGTCTCGGGCGCGATGATGCAGGGTCTGTTTCGCAATCCGCTGGCCGATCCCGGCATTGTCGGCGTCACATCGGGTGCGGCGCTCTTTGCTGTTGCAGCCATTTCGCTGGGGGAAGGCGCGCTCGCCACGGTTGCCGTGTTTTTCGGCCCGCATTTCCTGCCAATCATGGCATTCTTCGGCGGGCTCCTGAACACCTGGGTGCTCTACCTGATCGCCACCAAGGACGGCGCGACCTCCACCACCACGCTCATTCTGGCTGGCATTGCCGTGGCCGCCATCAGCGGCGCACTGACCGGACTGATGATCTTCGTGGCCGATGATCGGGCGCTGCGCGACATCACCTTCTGGTCGCTCGGTTCGCTCGGCGGGGCGACGCCCGCCAAGGTGCTCGCCACCCTGCCGTTCATTATCGTCGTGCTTGTCATCATTCCTTTCGTCGCCCGCGGGCTGGATGCGCTGATCCTTGGGGATGCGGCGGCCTTTCACATGGGCATTCCGGTGCAGCGGCTGAAACGGATCGTCATTCTGGCCGTTGCCGCCGCCTGCGGGGCGAGTGTGGCGGCGGCCGGCTCCATCGGTTTCGTGGGCATCGTCGTACCCCATCTGCTTCGTCTCGCCATTGGTCCGTCGCACCGTTTCCTGCTGCCAGCCTCGGCGCTGGGTGGCGCGGCGCTCCTACTGCTGGCCGACAGTTTTGCCCGCACGGTGGCGGCGCCAGCGGAACTGCCGATCGGCGTTGTCACGGCGCTTATCGGTGCGCCGGTCTTTCTGTTCCTGCTGCTCGGACGCGGCGGTTTTTCCATGCGGAATACGCCATGATCCGGGCTCAAAACCTCACCCTCATCCGCTCCGGCCGCCGTCTGCTCGATGAAGTCAGCGTCGATCTGGAACCCGGCAAGGTCAATGTCATCATCGGTCCCAACGGCGCTGGCAAATCCACGCTGATGAAGGTGCTGTCGGGCGAAATGCGCCCCGAGACCGGGTCGGTGACGTATAATAATGTCGAGCTCTCCGTCTTCACGCCGGTCCAGCTCGCCCGCCTGCGAGCCGTGCTGCCCCAGAATACCCAGCTTGCCTTTCCCTTCACTGCGCTTGAGATCGTGCGGATGGGAGCTGTCGCACAGGGGTCCCGCGCGCCGGAAGAGCAGGCCCGCCGCGCGCTCGCCAAGGCGGGGCTGCGGGGTTTCGAGCAACGCTCCTACAACATGCTCTCCGGCGGAGAACAGCAGCGGGTGCAGTTTGCCCGGGCGCTGGCGCAGGTGCCGAACCCCGTGGATAATGGCGAGGCGCGGGCACTGTTCCTCGACGAGCCGACGGCCAGCCTCGATATCGGCCATCAGATTTCCGTGCTGGAAACGGCGCGCGATTTTGCAAGCGGCGGCGGTCTCGTGCTTGCCATCCTTCACGACCTCAATCTTGCGGCGGAATTTGCCGATCAGCTTATCGTCATGCATGGCGGTCGGGTGACGGCAAGCGGGCCTTCGCTGGAAACGATCAGCGATGAGACGATCGCCCGGGTCTATGGCATCGGCGGCGTCGTCGGCCGGCTGCCGGCACGGCATATTCCTTACGTTCTGCCGCAGTCGCGGCA
>NZ_JBQYSN010000174.1:0-3333 GCF_052686535.1 Agrobacterium sp. DKPNP3
GCGCACGCCGTGGCAACCTGCCGGTTCGCGGCAAGGTCGCAGCACCTGCGCCGGCCAAACCGGCTGCCCGCCTGAAGACAGAAGAAGAACGCCGCCGTGGCAAGCTGACCGTGACCTCGTCCAATCTGGATGAAGACGGTACGCCACGTGGCCGCTCCATGGCATCCATGCGCCGCCGGCAGGAAAAGTTCCGCCGCAGCCAGATGCAGGAGACCCGTGAAAAGGTGATGCGCGAAGTGATCCTGCCGGAAACCATCACCATTCAGGAACTGTCGCAGCGCATGTCCGAACGTGCGGTCGACGTCATCAAGTTCCTGATGAAGGAAGGCCAGATGATGAAGCCGGGCGACGTGATCGACGCCGATCTGGCCGAGCTGATCGCGGTCGAATTTGGCCACACCGTCAAGCGCGTTTCTGAATCCGACGTGGAAGAAGGCATCTTCAACCAGACGGACGACGAGGGCGAAATGGTTGCCCGTCCGCCCGTCGTCACCATCATGGGTCACGTCGACCACGGCAAGACCTCGCTGCTCGATGCTATCCGTCAGGCGAACGTCGTTGCCGGTGAAGCCGGTGGCATCACCCAGCATATCGGCGCCTATCAGGTCGAGAAGAACGGTCAGAAGATCACCTTCATCGATACGCCCGGCCACGCCGCCTTTACGGCCATGCGTGCCCGTGGTGCGCAGGCGACGGATATTGCCGTCCTCGTGGTTGCCGCAGACGACAGCGTGATGCCGCAGACGATCGAGTCCATCAACCATGCCAAGGCAGCGGGTGTTCCGATCGTCGTTGCGATCAACAAGATCGACAAGCACGAGGCCAACCCTGACAAGGTTCGCCAGCAGCTCTTGCAGCACGAAGTCTTCGTGGAATCGATGGGCGGTGAAGTTCTTGACGTCGAAGTTTCGGCCAAGAACAAGCTCAACCTCGACAAGCTGCTTGAAGCGATCCTGCTGCAGGCCGAAATCCTCGACCTCAAGGCAGACCCGAACCGCACGGCGGAAGGTACGGTCATCGAGGCCGAGCTCGACCGCGGCCGCGGTGCCGTTGCCACGGTTCTGGTTCAGAAGGGTACGCTGAAGCCCGGACAGATCATCGTTGCCGGTGATCAGTGGGGCCGTGTCCGCGCGCTCGTCAACGACAAGGGTGAACACGTCAAGGAAGCCGGCCCGGCCATGCCGGTCGAGATTCTCGGCCTTTCCGGCACGCCTTCGGCCGGCGACCGTTTCGCGGTTGTCGAAAACGAAAGCCGTGCTCGCGAGATCTCCGAGTACCGCCAGCGTCTGGCCCGTGACAAGGCTGTCGCCCGTCAGACCGGTCAGCGTGGTTCGCTGGAGCAGATGATGAGCCAGCTTCAGACCTCGGGAATGAAGGAATTCCCGCTCGTCATCAAGGCAGACGTCCAGGGCTCGGTCGAAGCCATTATCGCTTCGCTGGACAAACTCGGCACCGACGAAGTCCGCGCTCGGATCGTTCATTCCGGTGCTGGTGCCATCACGGAATCGGATATCTCGCTTGCCGAGGCCTCCAACGCCGCGATCATCGGCTTCAACGTTCGCGCCAACGCACAGGCACGGACGGCGTCCGAACGCGCCGGTATCGAAATCCGCTACTACAACATCATCTACGATCTGGTGGATGACGTGAAGGCGGCGATGTCGGGCCTGCTTTCGCCGGAACGTCGCGAGACCTTCCTCGGCAATGCCGAAATCCTCGAGGTGTTCAACATCACCAAGGTCGGCAAGGTCGCGGGTTGCCGCGTCGTCGAAGGCAAGGTGGAACGTGGTGCGGGCGTGCGTCTGGTTCGCGACAACGTCGTTATCCACGAAGGCAAGCTCAAGACCCTCAAGCGCTTCAAGGACGAAGTCAACGAAGTGCCTGTTGGTCAGGAATGCGGTATGGCCTTCGAGAACTACGAAGACATCCGCGCCGGCGACACCATCGAGTGCTTCCGCGTCGAACACATCACGAGAACGCTCTAAAGCAATTCCAGGAAAAGTGGACCCCGGTTTTCCGTCCGGAAATGCGATAAAACAAAGAGTTAGAGCATTCTCGCCGCAGAACAGGACTTTACTGTCGGGCGCCGGCTTACCGGCGCTCGCTCCGTTTGAGGCATAACCAATGGCAAAAGCAACATCATCGGCCCCTTCGCAACGCATGCTGCGCGTCGGCGAACAGGTGCGCGCCGCCCTGACCCAGATTCTCCAGCGCGGCGAAGTCCGCGACGATCTGATCGAAAGCACCGTCATTTCCATTTCGGAAGTGCGCATGTCTCCCGATCTCAAGATCGCGACTGCCTACGTAACGCCGCTCGGCGTTGCCGATCACACCGACATCATCACGGCACTCAACCGCCACGCCAAGTTCATGCGCGGCCGCCTCGGCCCGCAGCTTCGGCAGATGAAATACATGCCGGAACTGCGTTTCCGCGACGATACGAGTTTCGACAACTACCAGAAGATCGACGCACTTCTGCGCTCGCCCGAAGTGCAGCGCGATCTTGGACCTTCAAACGAAAAAGACGACGAACAGAACTGAAGCATGTCCAAACCACGCAAACAGCAGAACCGCAAACCCAAAGGCCGTCCAATTTCGGGCTGGCTGATCCTCGACAAGCCACTCGATTTCGGCTCCACCGAGGCCGTTTCCAAGATCAAGTGGCTTTTCAACGCCCAGAAGGCCGGCCATGCCGGCACGCTCGATCCGCTCGCGTCCGGCATGCTGCCAATCGCGCTCGGCGACGCCACCAAGACCGTGCCTTACGTCATGGACGGCCGGAAGATCTACGAATTCACCGTGACCTGGGGCGAGCAACGCGCGACCGACGATCTGGAAGGCGAGGTGGTCGAGTCCTCTGACCGGCGCCCGGACGAGCAAGCGATCCGCGATCTTCTGCCCAATTATACCGGCATGATTATGCAGACCCCGCCGCAATTTTCCGCCATCAAGATCGCCGGCGAGCGTGCCTATGATCTGGCGCGAGACGGCGAGACCGTGGAAATTCCCGCGCGCGAGGTGGAAATCCATCGCCTGACGCTGCTGGCCTGCCCCGATGCCGATACAGCGCATTTCGAAGTCGAGTGCGGCAAGGGCACCTATGTTCGGGCGCTGGCACGCGACATGGGCCGCGATCTCGGCTGTTTCGGCCACATCTCGGAACTGCGCCGGACCATGGTCGCGCCCTTCGGCGAAGACATGATGGTGCCGCTAGAGACTCTCACCGCGCTGGAAGCCGTTGAAGACCGCGACGAGCGGCTGGAAGCGCTGGACGCCTATCTGATCGACACGGCGGAGGCGCTTTCCGCCCTTCCACGCCTCATCGTCAACGAC
>NZ_JBQYSN010000175.1:0-3331 GCF_052686535.1 Agrobacterium sp. DKPNP3
TATATCCTCCCCTATGAGAAACTCAGCCTTTCCGGCGAGATAGACCGCCGGCAATGGAGCGTCTACCTGACGCCTGAGCAGGTGAATGCGGCAGTTACGCTCAATATTGGCTATCAGAACGCGATCGTGGTTGCGCCGGAAAGCTCGAATTTGAAGGTCAGCCTCAACAACGTGCCGCTTGAGCCCGCACGCATTGAAGCGCCCGAGACCGAAGGCAATGTTTCCCTGAAAATACCGCCTGGCGTTTTGCAGGTTGGCTCGAATGTCGTGAGACTGGGTGTGGAGCAACGACACAGAACCGACTGCACAATCCAGTCCACCTACGATCTGTGGACGGAAATCGACCCCGCAAGTACCTATATTGGCTTCAATGCGGACGTCGCCGGAAGCTTTGCCAATATCGACGACATTCAGTCTACCGGACCGGATGCCAAGGCGATGACCTCAATCGAGATTGTCGCGCCGGCGCTCGGCAATCCGGCATTCGCAGATTCTCTTCTGCGGCTGTCGCAGGCGCTCGCGCTTAGAACGCAGATGCCCAATCAGACCATCCGTTTCGTGACGGCTCCCTCCGCCGAGCGAAAGGCCGGCACGTTGACGGTCTTTGCGGGTACAGCCCGCGAAATTGCCGGTATAGCCGGCACTCTCCCGCCAGAGGCATCGGCGGGCGCCTTTGCCGGATTTGGTGCGACGGCGCCGGGCGGTTTTTCGCCTCTTTTTGTGAGCGGCCCCACGCCGCAGGCGGTTCAGGCGGCGATAGAGACGCTGTTTTCGTCGATCTCGCGTACGCCGGGTGCGCAGCGAACCACCTTCTCGACCCGCAGCTGGCATGCGCCCGACGTGCCGCTCGTCATGTCGGATCGGCGGATCGCGCTTTCCGAACTTGGCATTGAAAGCGCCGAATTCGGCGGACGGCGATTCCGCAACGAATTCTACGTCGGCATGCCGGCCGATTTTTACGCCTCCGCCTATGGCGAGGCATCGCTTCTCCTCGATGCCGCCTATTCGTCACAGGTCTTGCCAGGTAGCCATGTGGATATCTACGTCAATGACGAGATCGCCTCCACTGTGCCGATCTCCAATAATGGCGGCGGGATTTTCCGGCATCTGCCGATCAAGGTGACGATGCGCCACTTCAAGCCCGGGCCGAACAAGGTGACCATCGAGGCCGTGTTGATGACGGCACAGGATCAGGCCTGCGCTCCCGGTGCGCCCGCCAGCACCACCCCGCGCTTTGCCCTGTTCGAAACCTCGGAACTTCATATCCCCGATTACGCCCAGATCGGCCTCAAGCCGGATTTGGCGGCGATGGCAGGCGCCGGACAACCTTACCGGACCGGCGGAACGCCGGTTGCGCTTTCGCTCGATCGCTTCGACACGGACACCATGTCTGCCGCCGCCACGCTGGTCAGCCGGCTGGCGAGCGTGGCGGGCCATCCCATCGACATCGAGACCGTAGCGTCCCCGCTGGTGATCGGCGATCGTGACGCGTTGTTCGTCGGAACGATCTCGCAATTCCCGCAGGCCCTGATCGGTCAGTTCAACCTTGTGCCTTCCAGTCAGATCTCGTGGAAGATGGGCGCAGGTGTCCAGGCGCCGACGCAGAGTAGCGAAACTCTTTTCAACGACTGGCGCGAGAGGGTGGACGGCGGCGTCTGGGAGGGGCAGGTGTCGTCCCTCGAGGAGTGGATGAAGCGGAATTTCGACCTCAGCTCGGAAACGCTGCGCTTCCTGCCAGCGGCCGAACAGGCTTATGCGCCACCCGGCAATGTGTCTTTCATGCTGGCGCAGGGCCTCAGCCCGTCCGGCAATGGAGTGTGGACGCTGGCGACCGCCCCGTCTTCGGCCGAGCTGTTTGACGGCATGGCGGCAATGACGCGGGAAGACCGCTGGCGCAGCGTAACGGGGCGTGTGGCAGCTTACGATGCCGCTGCCGAAAAGGTTGAAACGGTTGAGGTTGAGCGGCCGCATTTTTACATCACGCGGGCGTTTTCCTTCTCCAACTGGCGGCTGGTCGCGGCCAACTGGTTGTCGTCCAATGTTCTGTCTTATTCACTGGCGTTTATCGGTTTCGTGTCACTTCTTGGCCTTGCCACGTTTACGATGCTGCGGATGATGGGGCGGCACAGATGAAGAGCGCGATTTCAAAACTGGCAATCCTCACCCTTCTGTCCGTCATGGCAATTTTCACCAACATATCTGCCACGCACGCCGCCTCGGTCTCGCCCAAGGCTTGGGCTGCCTATAAGGACGCCTTCCTGGATTCTGGCGGCCGTATCATCGATACCGGCAATGGCAACATCAGTCACAGCGAGGGGCAGGGCTATGGTATGTGGCTTGCCGTGCTTGCAGATGATCTTTCCGACTTCGAACTGATCTGGAGTTTCACGCGCACGGAGCTTTTGGTCCGTGATGACGGACTTTCGGCTTGGAAATGGGACCCACGCACCAAGCCGCATGTCACCGATATCAACAACGCCACGGATGGCGATATCCTGATTGCTTACGCGCTGGCGCTTGCTGCCGGTCAGTGGAACCGTCAGGACTATGCCGAAGCAGCCGCTGCCATTGCCTCCGCCGTCCTTAAAAAGACCGTTGTGCAGCGTGGTGGGCGCACGTTGCTTTTGCCGGCCGCCAGCGGTTTCGACGAGGCTGACCGGACCGATGGCCCTGTCGTCAATCCCTCCTATCTGATTTTCGAGGCGTTCCCCGTTCTCGATCTCCTCGTGCCGTCGCCGCTCTGGAAAACGGTGGCTGATGACGGTGTGGCGCAGATCGCAGCGTTTGCATTCAGTGACAAAAAACTGCCGGCGGACTGGGTATCCGTGAAAACAAAGCCGCAGCCAGCATCCGGTTTCCCGCCGGAGTTCGGTTATAATGCCGTTCGGATCCCGCTTTATCTCGCGAGGGCGAAGATGGGCTCACCTGAACTGCTGTCCCGGCTGAAAGATGGCATGACGCTGGAGAGCGGTGCTGCCGGAACCTTCGATTTGAAGACCGGTGCCGTGAAAGACGTTTTATCGGATCCAGGCTACCGTATTATTCCGGCGCTTGCGGCCTGCGTCAGCGGCGGGCCCGCAATCTCCGACGATCTCAAGACTTTCCAGCCAACGCTTTATTATCCTTCCACATTGCATCTTCTGGCATTGTCGTTTCTGGCAAGGAATAACGGGGAATGCCGATGAACAAGCCTTTGTCCACCTCGGCTCTCATCCTCGTCCTGGTGGCGCTCGCGGCCTTCCATTGGCGTGACACCATTCTCGGACGGGTGTCGGACGTCCACACCTCCGCGGTGGGGGACAACAGGGCCGTACAGCGCATTTCGCCGGCC
>NZ_JBQYSN010000176.1:0-3330 GCF_052686535.1 Agrobacterium sp. DKPNP3
GAATTCGCCATCATGGGCTTACTTCCTGACGTCGCCACCACCTATGGCGTGACGGTGCCGCAGGCGGGTTACGTTATCACCGCCTATGCGCTGGGCGTCGTCATCGGCGCGCCCATCATTGCGGTTCTGGCCGCCCGCATGACGCGTCGGGCATTGCTGCTGGGTCTGATGGGGCTGTTTGCGGCGGGCAATATTCTCAGCGCCGTCGCGCCGGATTTCCTGAGCTTTACCGTACTGCGCTTCATCACCGGGTTGCCGCACGGCGCTTATTTCGGCGTTGCGGCGCTGGTGGCAGCCTCCATGGCACCGATCCACAAACGCGCCCGTGCCGTTGGCCGCGTCATGCTTGGACTGACCATTGCCACGCTGCTGGGCACCCCGCTTGCAACCTTCTTTGGCCAGCTCCTGTCCTGGCGCGCAGCCTTCATGCTGGTCGGCGGCATCGGGCTGCTGACAGTCGCCCTTCTCTGGCTGTTCCAGCCGCGCGACAAAGTGGAGGAAGGCGCGAGCGTCTGGCGCGAACTCGGCGCTTTCCGCCGCGTTCAGGTGTGGCTGACACTCGCCATCGCTGCCGTCGGGTTCGGCGGCATGTTCTCGGTCTTCAGCTATATCGCCAAGACCACCACCGATGTTGCGATGATGCCGGTTTCCACCGTCTCCATGGTGCTGGCGCTGTTCGGCATCGGCATGAATGTCGGCAATGTGGTCGGCTCGCGGCTGGCCGATATCTCGCTCAATGGCACGATTGGCGGCATGCTCGCCTTCAACGTTCTGATCATGACCGTGTTCGGCATGACGGCGGATAATCCATTCATGCTCTGCCTCTGCGTCTTCCTGATCGGCTGTGGTTTTGCCGCTTGCCCGGCCGTGCAGACGCGACTGATGGATGTGGCGCAGGATGCGCAGACACTGGCTGCCGCCTCCAACCATTCCGCCTTCAACATTGCCAATGCGCTCGGCGCATGGCTCGGCGGCCTCGTCATCGCCATGGGCTTCGGTTACGCCTCGACCGGTTATGTCGGTGCGGTCCTCTCCCTTCTCGGGCTTGGCGTTTTCCTTGTTTCGGTCACCGTCGAACGACGCGCGAAAGCCGGCTGAAGGCCGGTTTTTTCACCGGTCGAAATCCCCTTTCCGACGCCCGCTCGAAACCTTACGGAAAATTCACAATCGGCTCACTTGACTCTTTTTCGTTTCAGGCGCAACACGGCGTTACGCACCGACCGCAAGCCGGAACCGTGCGGATTTTAACGGAGCATCATTGGATGTCTAGCGACAGTAGTAGTCGATTGCCTTTGCCGAAAGCGGCGAACGGGAACTGATCCGACACCTGTCGGCTCACCACCGCGTTCGCCGTAATCGGCGAATCGACGGAAAGGTGAGCAATCATGAACTTCCACACTCTCTCCCAGAGAGCCAGCAAGGCCGCACGTCTTCTCCGCAGCGGAAATGCCGGTTCCACCACAATCGCAGAACGTGTCGAACACCTCAACACGCTTGATACCGACGCAGCCGTAGCATCACTGCTTGCCATGCCGCAGGCAAAGGCCGTCGCCATTCTCGACCGGCCGGAGCTGCACGATGCAGCCGCCATCATTGCCGGCATTCCCCTTGAACAGGCTGCCCGTTTCGTAAACCTGATGTCCGACGACCGCGTCGCCGACGTCATGGCGGACATGGCCGAAGACCCCCGCGCCAAGCTGTTTGCCCGGCTTGACCGCACGACCGCGCTCTCCATCCAGCACCTGATGGGCTACCCGCCGCGCACGGCCGGCTCCATCATGACCACGGAATTCGTCAGCGTTCCCGACAGCTGGACGGTGGAACAGACCCTTTCGCACATCCGCGTCGTCGAGCGGTCGCGTGAAACGGTCTATGCCATCTATGTGCTGGCTGAAGACGGAACGCTTTCCACGGTCGTGACGCTGCGCCGCCTGCTGACCGGCGAGCCCGGCGCTTCCATCCTCTCCGTCGCCTCGAAGGAAGGCATTGCCTATGCAAGCCCCCTGATGTCGCAGGAGGATGTGGCCCGGCTCATCCGCAAGCACGACCTTCTGGCGCTCCCCGTCGTTGACGACCACTCACATATTCTCGGCATCGTCACCGTTGACGACGTGATCGACACGATGATCGCCGACACCACGGAAGATGCTCACAAGTTCGGTGGTATGGAAGCGCTCGGCAAGCCCTATATGACGATCGGCTTTCCGGACATGATCCGCAAGCGCGCCGGCTGGCTCGCAGCCCTGTTCCTCGGTGAAATGCTGACGGCAAGCGCCATGCAGCATTTCGAGGGCGAACTGGAAAAGGCCGTGGTGCTGACGCTGTTCATTCCGCTCATCATGTCGTCGGGCGGCAACTCCGGTTCGCAGGCCACCTCGCTCATCATCCGGGCGCTGGCGCTTGGCGAATTGAAGCTTTCCGACTGGTGGCGGGTGCTGCTGCGGGAAATACCGACCGGCCTCACGCTCGGTTGCATCCTCGGCGCCATCGGCTTCCTGCGCCTGACGATCTGGCAGCAGGCAGGTTTCTACAACTACGGCGAACACTGGCTGCTCGTCGGCGCCACCGTCTTTGCGGCCCTGGTCGGCATCGTCATCTTCGGTTCGCTGGCCGGTTCCATGCTGCCTTTCGTGCTGCAGCGGCTGCGGCTCGATCCGGCCAGCGCCTCGGCCCCGTTCGTCGCCACGCTGGTGGATGTCAGCGGGCTGGTCATCTACTTCTCGGTGGCGCTGGTTATCCTCAGCGGTACGTTGCTCTAAAGACAAAAGGCCCGCTTGCGAAAGCGGGCCTTCTGTTTTTCAAGGCAAGTCATAACCTCTCAACCGTCATGCCGGACTTGATCCGGCATCCAGCCATGGCGCGTTTGCGTCATGAAGGAACTCTTTTGCGATCAAAGATTTGATCGCGCTGGACCCCGGATCAAGTCCGGGGCGACGGAGCGCGGATGGTACACTCGGCCCTAAAGTATCCGTTCAATTGGCAAAGCCCCTCACCCACCTGCGCTAATCACACCCGTTCCCAAAAGCCCAAGCAAAATAAAGCCGATGACCACGCGGTACCAGACGAAGGGCATGTAGCTCTTGGTCGAGACCAGCTTGAGGAACACGACGATCACGGCGTAACCGACGATGAAGGCGATGAGGGTCGCAAGCCCGGTCTGGCCCCAGCCGACCGGATTGTCCTCGCCGATGCTCTTGAACAGCTGGTAGAAGCCGGAGCCGAAAACGGCGGGAACGGCGAGCAGGAAGGAATATCGGGCTGCCGCCTCGCGGGTGTAGCCCAGAAGCAGGCCGGCGCTGATGGTGCCGCCCGACCGCGAGACGAACGGGA
>NZ_JBQYSN010000177.1:0-2957 GCF_052686535.1 Agrobacterium sp. DKPNP3
CCCTGATAGTCTCGAAACCCACTTGGAAACCTCTCTCGAAAGTCGCCGCCGCGCAATAGCAACCCCGCCACTCAAAACAAACCACCACAGTAGGGAGCCAGCAAGGACACCGGTAACCACGTTAGAGGCGTTAAAATCTCCGGGCGCATCAGTTAACCCCAAAACAGCGAACATCGCAGCAAAAGCAAGGATGGTCATGGGTTTTGTGATTGTCAGAAGGAAAGTCGCCGCAATCGTACCGAAAAGGTCTCGCGCAACCGACATCCGCATTACCGATCTGCGGAATTGCGTGTTGGAGCATTTGAGAAACGCGCATCCATAGGAGATAGGTTGTCGGGGCGAGGCTCGGTCAGGACGCCGTAAAGCTCCGGCCTGCGGCCCCTGAGCCAGCGTTGGCCGGTACATTTGTTCAGCAATCCAAGATCTAGTTCGGCAGTGACGATCGCATCCTCTGCGACCCAAGTTTCGGCAATGATGCGACCATAGGGATCAAGAATCATTGCGTTTCCGGTCCGGATCTCATCCTCGTCCTGGCCGACGCCGTTGGTGAAGATCAGGAACATGCCGTTGTCGTGAGCGCGCGAAGGCAGCCAGCGCATAAACCATTCGCGGCCGTTCGGGCCACGAAACTCAGCCTCGATCGCGGCAGGGTCTTCGTGACGCCGGACCCATTTCTCGACGGGGATACGCTTCATCCCATGCGGGCTAACCGAATGACCTCCCCCCGCCTGGTGCGGGGCGATCAGCAATTCGGCACCCATTAGGGCGGTCGCGCGAGCGTTCTCAACCAAGTTGTTGTCCCAGCAGATAAGGATGCCGACACGAATGCCCCACGGCGTGTCGAAGACAGTATAGCGGTTCCCGCTGGAAAACAGGCGGTGCTCCCACGCGTGAAGCTTTCTGTGGCAATGGATTTGGCCATCAGGCATGCAGACGGCGTAGGAGTTGTAGAACTTCCCGCCTTCACTCTCGATAAAGCCTGCGCCAATGGCGATACCCCTGTCGCTTGCCAGCGCTGCGACGTGCAAGATCGACGGGCCGGAGAGCGGTTCGGCCAATGTATCGAGTCCAGTCTTGTCGAGCTTCGGCACGTGCCAATAGCCGGTAATGCACATCTCCGGAAAGGCTACTAGCTGGCTACCCGCTTTGACGGCCATATCCGTGAATTCGTTGATACGGGACAAGTTGTAAGCCTTGTCGCTCGCGCGGTGCTGGAACTGGATCGATGAAACCCTAAGGGACATAGACAACCTCGTGACTGCTGCAGAACTACAGTGTTGATCCGTCATATCCATTCGGTAAAGTGAAATTATTGAAAGAAATGATGCGAGTATGGAATGGAACTAAAACTGCTCCGCGCCTTCGTGCAAGTCGCTAAAACCGGTCACTACGGAATTGCCGCGTCGCGGCTCAACATCACGCAGTCGACATTATCAAAGCAAATTCTGGCGCTTGAGCATCAGGTCGGCGGTAGTATCTTCGAACGCGGTCGCCACGGCGCCAAATTGACGCCGCTGGGGAGCTTGCTCCTGAAGGAGGCCGACAGATTGCTAAAGCTGAGCGATGAGATATCAGGCAAGCTAACACGCGCGAGGTCGGGTCTTGCCGGGCATCTCGATATAGGCTTCGGCATCTCTACGTTGGAACTCGTGCCGCGTCTTGTTGCTGCGTTTCGCGCGGGGGTGCCCGACTGCGAAATCACATTGAACGACATGTCGACGAGCGAACAACATCGGCATCTGAGGAATGGTACGCTGGACCTCGGATTCTGCCGAGCGCCATTGGGCGATGATCTTTCCTTCCAATCTGTTATGGAGGAGAGCCTAGCGCTTGTGGTGCCGCGTGGCACGAAGATGCCTCCATTGGATCACCTCTCCCATTTGAACGCGCTGGGTTTCGTTGCCCTATTACCCGAACGCGGGTCCGGCCTTGCCGCCCAGATCGACCGATGGTGCGGCGCGGCACGGTTCGAGCCACGCACGGTCCAGTATGCCGACGACATCCTGACGGTCCACGCCATCGTTGCTGCCGGACTAGGTGTGGCTTTCCTACCCTTGACCGGAGTGTCCGCATTGAGCGGCAGCACCGACAATCACCCGCTTCAGGGCGAGGCGGCCTCCTGGCCGGTTGGAATCTGCTGGCGACGAGAGGCCGAGAACCCGCTCCTCATGAGGTTTATCGATTTTGTGGTAGGTTGATGAAGTTCTGACACGTATGCCGATGCGGAAACGATCCTGCTGATTTCGGGGCTTGGAACGCAGATGATCCGCTGGTCCGAGCCTTTCTGGACAGGGCTGGCCGCACGAGGCTATCGCGTGATCCGTTTCGACAACCGCGATGCGGGCCGCTCGACGCATTTCAGCGCTTCGCCCGCGCCGGATTTCGACGCGCTCGCAATTGCCCTGATGGCCGGGCGCAGACCTGATGTGCCGTATACGCTTGACGACATGGCAGCGGATGCGATCAGCATTGCCAAGGCGCATGTCGTCGGGCGCTCAATGGGGGGAATGATCGCGCAGGTTCTCGCGAGCAATCATGCTGATCGGGTCCTTTCGCTGACGTCGATCATGTCGAGCACCGGCAATCCGGTCCTGCCGCAGGCGGCACCCGATGTCATGGCGATGATGATGCGCCCTGCGCCTGATCCTATGATCGATCCGGGAGGCACTGCGCGGCAGATCGCTGCCATGGCGGTCGCTGGAGACCGGCGCGCACGCCTTGCAAACATCACGGTCCCGACACTTGTCATCCACGGCGTCGATGATCCATTGATCCCGCCCGCCTGCGGTCAGGATACGGCGCGCTCCATACCGAACGCGGTCTACCTGCCGATCGAGGGCATGGGTCATGATTTGCCACGAGACGTTGAAGAACGGACCATCAACGCGATCTGCAACGTGATGGCAGGCCAATCGTCAGCTGAAGGAACCTGACCATGGCCTTGCCCCAGTCGACTT
>NZ_JBQYSN010000178.1:0-2498 GCF_052686535.1 Agrobacterium sp. DKPNP3
GTAAGCGGCAAGCTGAGACCGTTCAGCGCGTGTAGTTCCACGGCATGAGTGCATCGAGATCGCTGCTGGGCCAACCATTGGCTATGCGCTCGAGTGTCTGGGTGAGCCAGGCCTGCGGATCGACATTGTTCATTTTCGCTGTTTGAAGGAGCGTGGCGATTGTTGCCCAAGTCCTTCCACCGCCATCGCTACCGGCGAAGAGGCTATTCTTTCTGGTAATTGTCTGGGGCCGGATTGCACGCTCGACTATGTTGTTATCGAGCTCGATGCGGCCGTCGGTGAGAAAGCGCTCGAAGATGGAGCGACGCGAGGTGGCATAGCGGATCGCCTCGGCCAGCTTCGACTTGCCAGAGATCCGCGGTAGGGTCTTCTGCCAGAGGGCGAAGAGCTCCGTGACAACCGCCGCAGATGTCGCCTGGCGCGCGGCGACACGGGCGTCAGGGCTTTGCCCGCGAGCCGTTTCTTCCACCTGCCAGAGCTTCGCCATCAGTTCCACCGTCTCGGTGGCGATCCTGGAGCTGTCTGAGGCGTGAAGCTCGTAGAACTTGCGCCTGCTATGGGACCAGCAATAGGCCAGCATCACGCCGTCATTGCCTCCGTCAGATCTGGCAAGCTTGTTATAGGCACCATGTCCGTCAACCTGCAGAATACCGCGATAGCCACTCAGATGCCGGGCGACCCGATCGCCAGCACGGCTATCTTCGAAGCGATAGGCAACCATCGGCGGGCTACTGCCACCGAAGGGTCTATCATCGCGGGCATAGGCCCAAAGCCAGGCCGTTCTGGCCGATCCGGATCCGGGCGCGAGTGTGGGCAACGTCGTCTCGTCAGCGAAGATACGCTCAGCCTTCTTGATCTCGGCGAGAATGTAGTCGGCCAGGATATCAAGTTCAAAGCCAAGCTTACCCATCCATTGAGCCATCAGCTTCCGGTCAAGCTCGACCTTGTCGCGGGCATAGATTGCCTCCTGCCGATAGAGCGGAAGGCCATCGGCATACTTCGAGACGGCGATCTGCGCGAGAAGCGCTTCCGTCGGAATGCCCGCCTCGATAATGTGCGCGGGTGCGGCGGCCTGAATGACGCCGTCTTCATTTTTGAAGGCATACTTCGGTCGGCGTGTGACGATGACGCGGAACTTCGCCGGCACGACGTCAAGTCGCTCCGAGACGTCTTCTCCGATCAGCACCTTCTGTTTGCCGACGTGTTCGGGCAGTTCATCCGGCTCGATCACCACTTCGACCCGTTCCAGATGCGGTGCAAAGCCTTTGCGCGGCCGCGGCGGACGTTTGCTGTCGGGATGGGTTGCGCCCTTGTTGACCTGGGCTCGGATCGCAGCGATGCCGGTCTCGATTTCCTCGAAGACAAAGGCCTGCTGCTCATCATCGATGCCTGGAGAGCCGAGTTTTTCTGATCGCCGGCCAAAGCGGGCACGATCAAAGGCTTTCAGGATCTGGGTCAGTCGTTCGATGCGTTCATCAGCATCGGCGTTTCTGGCTTTCAGGTCTGCGACCTCGCTCTCAAGAGCATCGGTGCGCGCTGCCTTCTCGGCCATGGCAAGGACCATAGCTTTCAGGGTCTCTATATCATCCGGGAGCTGCAGATCGGGCGGCGTCATGACGTCTACTAGAGCATATTTTGCTCCGATTTTCCTGCCCTTTCAGGCGGTTGATTCACTTTGCCGCAGGCATTTACCCAACAATCTCCGGCGGCTTCACCGCCACCGAACGCACCCGTTTCCAGTCCATGCCGTCAACGAGCGCCATGAGCTGGGCATGGTTGAGCTGGACTCGGTTGTGGCCTATCCGCGGCCAGCAAAACTGCGCCTTCTCCAGCCGCTTGGCGTAAAGGCAAACCCCGGATCCATCCCACCAGACGATCTTGATCCGGTCGGCCCGTTTGGCCCGGAAGACATAAAGCGATCCGTTGAACGGATCACTGCCAGCATCCCGCACCAGCGACAGCAGGCTGTCCGGCCCTTTGCGGAAGTCGATGGGATGGCTGGCCAGGAAGACCTTTACACCTGCGGGGATCATGCTGAGCGAACCGCTCGGATGACACGCTGCAGATGCGCTTCTTCAACATGCCGGCCGACCCGCACGACGATACCGTCAACGTCGATTTCGACGACGGGGTCGGGGTCAGGTGCGACGCTCTGCGGATCAACTGGTGCTGCTAGTCCAGCCTCATCACTGCCCAACAGTTCTCTACGCCAGCGGTAGAGTTGAGACGGCAAGATACCGATCTGCCGCGCCACGGCAGACATGTTCACCCCGGGCTGACATGCCTGCTCAACCGCTGTGGCCTTGAATTCGTCGGACCAGAACCGCCGCAACTGTCGCGGAGACCCGTCAAGGCGATCGGGCACCGCCTCGATCATTCGCATCAACCCAAGGCTAGCCGCAGGTCTAGACATAGATCCTCACATTCAGAGAACTCGTATGCCCGACATACCCTACTCAGCATCAGCCGCGCCAGATGGGGTCTCCTTGCCGCTTACT
>NZ_JBQYSN010000179.1:0-1286 GCF_052686535.1 Agrobacterium sp. DKPNP3
GGAAGACGACGCCCACAACCACCAGCGAGGTCAGGATCGTCGAAGTGGTCTGATGCGTCAGGTCATCGCTGCCCTCAACGACGCCCTGAGAGAGCTTGTCGACGAACGCCGTGAGGGCTGCCGCAGTCGCCGTGATCGATGTATCCGCCTTCCGGAGCTGGGCGGCGGATTCTTCGTTCTTGTCGAGCATTCCGAGCTCAACAGCCTTGTCGGTCATGTCTGTAATTGTCTTTGACTGCGCGATGAAGGCATCCATCGCAGCGGCCTCTTTCGGAAAAACGGCCTTCACCTTGTTGAGGCGCTGTATGAGGAGAGCCTTGCTCTCATTATAAGCCTGCTGGGCGACCTTTATTTCCGGCCCAGCCGCATCATATGCCATGATTTGATAGGCACCGTAAGCGACCGACTGCAGGTTGCGTGTGGCCCGCGCCAGCTCTACCAGTGCAGCACTGTCTTTGGCGATGAAATCCGAATAGGCGTTGTCCGCCTCCTTGTAACGGCTGGCCATGAACGTGGTGGCGGCCAGGCCAACAATGCAAAGCGGCAAAATGAGCGACAGAATTTTAGTGCGGACACTGGCATTTTGAAGAAAGGACACGGGAAACCCTTTAAAAGCTGTAGACCGCTCCTTCCCCGTGCCGGAGGTGTTCGGCGAAAATGACATTGCACGTCAAACGCCTTCGTCATCAAGGCTTTACAGACCGCTTGCGGCCTACCACGACGCGAAGGCCAACAAGCACGCTTTCGGCAACATGGTTAGGCCGACGATGCTGCTCCGTGGGCAAGCGACGGCCACAGACAGAATTTCGGGAAAAAGCACGCAAAACCGCCAAGGGGCGACGGCATCAATCTGTTTTCCGATAACAATATTATGTAGAAAAACTTTATAATCTGTTCACAGGGGAAATGCAGACGAATGACACCCGTGACAGGCCAGCGCGCTTTCACCCTCCAACCAATCTGGCGTCCCACCTCCCCCACCGACCCGGACGATACGGGCCACGATCAAAATTAAGCCCCGCAGAGCATTCGCGCCTGCGGGGCATTAGCCTTCAGTCATGCGGTACCGTCGGATGGAAGCTCATACCGGAAGCGAGCAGCGCTGGCCTCAAAACTCCTGCCAGTCGCCCTTTGTGTCGACGGCGGCATTGCCGGAGAATGCCGAGGCAAGCTTGCGGCCAAGGGCGCGGGCCGGAGAGGCAACGGACCTCTCGTTGCCGGTAGTGCGAACCGGAGCGGGCTGGGATTTCACCTGATAGCTGCCGTCCGCCAGCCTGAACTGCGAC
>NZ_JBQYSN010000180.1:0-1245 GCF_052686535.1 Agrobacterium sp. DKPNP3
TTCGATCATATCCGATTTGAGCAGTCCGTCGAGCGCTTCTGCCGGCGTGCGATAACCCAGCGTTTTGCGCGGTCTGCTATTCAGGGCATGCGCCACAGCGGTTAGTTCATCGGCTCCATGCTGGCTCAGATCTGTACCCTTGGGGAAGTACTGCCGTAGCAAACCGTTTGTGTTTTCGTTGCTACCGCGCTGCCATGGGCTTTGAGGGTCGCAGAAGTAAATATCGAGACCAGTATCGATCTTAAGCTGTGCGTGTTGAGCCATTTCGGCACCTTGGTCCCAAGTCAGGGATTGGCGTAAGTGCGCTGGCAGTTCCATGATCGTTTCGGCGATCGCATCACGGACTGCTTCGGCACCATGCCCAGCAAGCGCAGGACCGTTTTTGACGGATTTATCGATCCCGTGGCCCTGCATGCGTGGTAGGTGCAAAAGCATTGTGAACCGTGTTGTACGTTCGACCAGCGTGCCGATCGCGGAGCTGCCGAGCCCCAGAATAAGATCACCTTCCCAATGACCAGGCACTGCTCGTTCGTCGATTTCCGCAGGGCGATCGCTGATCATGATTCCATTACCGACAAAGGACTTGCCTCGATTGCGAGCACGTTCGCGGGGCAAACGCAGTGCTCGTCCGGACCGCAAACAAGCCGACAGCTCTCGTTTCAAAGCGCCTCGGCTTTGAATGTAGAGTGCCTGATAGATGGCTTCGTGGCTTATGCGCATAGTCGCGTCCTCGGGGAAGTCCAATCTCAGACGCTGTGCAATCTGTTCCGGGCTCCAGGCTTTGGACCAGCGTCGGCTTTGCCGATGAACGGCCCGTCGTCCTTTCCATACCACGGCAGGCCCACCAAAGGCGATGCCGCCGGGCGTGGCAATCAGGCCCGAGAGCCGGTCCTGCACATAATCGCGAAGGGCGCCATTGGTTGCCAGTTTCGCCTCCTTCGGTCGTCGGGCCGCTCGATCGGCATGCCATTGTGCAGTGATGGCGCGATAGTCGAAGTCGCCGCCGCGTGTCGCTGAATTGCGCCTGATCTCGCGTGAAATTGTGCTCGGTGATCGTCCCAATTTACGTGCGATAGCACGGATCCCAGTACCTCGGGCGCATTCCAAAGCAATTTCCTCTCGCTCTCGGAACGTCAGGCTGCGATTCCTCAGTGGTGTCGCCGAGGGTGAAAGATGTGTGGGAGGCATACCGCCAGAACTCCGAAACCATCGGTTCCCAACAGGGGCAGAGACGCCGGCTTCCAC
>NZ_JBQYSN010000181.1:0-1219 GCF_052686535.1 Agrobacterium sp. DKPNP3
TGAATAGCCCCGAGTTTCGTAGACACCCTCGGGTTAGATTTTCTGCTGTTTCTCGAACTCGACGGGCGACAGCATCCCGTTCCTGACGTGTTTGCGTTTCGGGTTGTAGAACATTTCGATGTAGTCGAACACGTCCTGGCGTGCTTCATCGCGTGAACGGTAGACCCTGCGACGTATCCGTTCTCGCTTCAGAAGATTGAAGAAGCTCTCGGCCACCGCATTGTCATGGCAGTTGCCACGACGGCTCATCGAGTGAACCAGATTGTGATGCTTGAGGAACGAGGCCCAGTCCATGCTGGTAAACTGCGAGCCCTGATCCGAGTGGATCAGCACCTTTTCCTTCGGCTTGCGTCGCCACACGGCCATAAGCAGAGCCTTGAGAACGACATCGGTGGTTTGGCGGCTCTGCAGTGCCCAACCGATCACACGACGCGAATAGAGGTCGATGACAACGGCGAGATAGGCGAAGCCCTCGCAGGTTCGAATGTAGGTCATGTCCGTCACCCAGGCAGTGTCTGGAGCCGTCACATCGAATTGCCGGTCGAGCGTATTATTGACGACGACAGACGGTTTGCCACCAAAAATGCCGGGACGGCGCTTGTAGCCAATCTGCGCCTTGATCCCGGCGAGACGCGTCAGACGCGCGACCCGGTTTGGGCAGCACATCTCTCCCTGATCGAGAAGGTCGTCGTGCAGCTTGCGATAACCGTAGACCTTGCCGCTCTCTTCCCATGCCTTCAGGAGCAGCTCGGTCTGGCGCTTGTCCTCGCTGGCTCGCATGCTCAGCGGGTTCTTCAGCCAAGTGTAAAATCCACTCGGATGAACCCGCAGGAGACGGCACATCGTCCGCACTGAAAACTGCAAGCGATGCAAGGCAATGAACGCGTACTTCACTTTGCATCCCTGGCGAAATACGCGGCCGCTTTTTTTAGGATGTCTCGCTCCTCGGTGACGCGAGCCAGTTCCTTCTTCAGCCGCCTGATCTCCTCGGCCTCGTCGTTGCCTTTGGCGTTCGACGCAGCAAACTTCTTCTTCCATTCGTAGAGCGAATGCTGGCTCACGCCGAGGCGCTGTGAAACCTCCGCAACCGGATAGCCTCGCTCCGTGATCTGACGCACGGCGTCGCGCTTAAACTCTTCGCTGAAATTCGATTTGCTCATGATGCTCTTCTTGCCTCAAAATTAGGAAAGAAGGTGTCTACAAATCTCGGGGCTATTCA
>NZ_JBQYSN010000182.1:0-1168 GCF_052686535.1 Agrobacterium sp. DKPNP3
TCGCCGGCATTATTCTCGCGCTGTTCGTGGCCTCGCGCGGCATCACCACGCCGATTGCCCGCCTGCGGGAGCGTATGGCGTCGCTTGCTGCCGGTGATACGGCGGCCGAAATCGACGGCATGGATCGCAAGGACGAAGTGGGCCAGATGGCGATGGCGGTTCAGGTGTTCCGCGAGAATGCCATCGAGCGCATTCGCCTCGAACAGGAAACCGAAGCCAATCGGTCGATGTCGGAGAAGGAACGCATCGCGCGCGAACAGCAGAAGGCAAAGGAAGCAGCCGACGTCAAATTTGCCGTCGATAATCTGGCCGCCGGCCTGTCGAAGCTTTCGGACGGTGACGTCTCCTATCGCATCGACCAGCCTTTCACCGAGACGCTCGATGGCGTGCGCAATGACTTCAACATGTCGGCCGAAAAGCTGCAATCGGCGCTGACCCGGGTTGCGCAGAATGCCGGTGGCATCGGCGCCGGAGCCAACGAGATCAAGTCTGCTGCCGACGATCTTGCCAAGCGTACCGAACAGCAGGCCGCCGCCGTGGAAGAAACCGCAGCCGCTCTGGAAGAGATCACCACGACGGTGCGGGATTCCACCCGTCGCGCCCAGGAAGCAGGCCAGATCGTCAGCCGGGCCAAGGCGGGTGCGGAACAATCCGGCGATGTGGTGCGCCGCGCCGTGGTTGCCATGGAGCAGATCGCCAAATCCGCCAATGAGATCTCCAACATCATCGGCGTGATCGACGAGATCGCCTTCCAGACCAATCTTCTGGCGCTGAATGCCGGTGTGGAAGCGGCGCGTGCGGGTGAGGCGGGCAAGGGTTTTGCCGTTGTCGCGCAGGAGGTGCGCGAGCTTGCGCAGCGTTCCGCAAGCGCGGCCAAGGAGATCAAGGCGCTGATCACCACCTCGAACGACCAGGTGCAGCAGGGCGTGCAATTGGTGGGCGACACGGGCAAGGCGCTGGCGACCATCGTTTCCGAAGTGCAGGAGATCAACCGCCACGTCGTCTCCATCGTGGAATCCGCGCAGGAACAGTCGTCCGGCCTGCAGCAGATCAACACGGCCGTCAACCAGATGGACCAGGACACGCAGAAGAATGCGGCAATGGTGGAAGAAACCAATGCCGCCAGCCATAGCCTCGCCAAGGAAGTGGCGTCGCTGAACGACCTGCT
>NZ_JBQYSN010000183.1:0-1013 GCF_052686535.1 Agrobacterium sp. DKPNP3
GGTGTTGCGGCGACCGGTTGAATCTGCCTTGCACGCCCCTGTCGGAGTGGTGGATGAGCCCGCCGCGATGGACGGGCCGCCGATCATGAAGTGCCTGGTCGAGAGCATCGAGGACGAAACCCGCTTGCGCCGTCCGGCTTGCCCGCCAGCCTACGATACGCCGGGCGAAGGCATCGATCACGAAGGCCACGTAGACGAAGCCCTGCCAGGTCGCGACATAGGTGAAATCGGAGAGCCACAGCATGTTCGGTGCGGGAGCACGTAACTGCCGGTTCACGCGGTCGAGCGGGCATGGAGCGGCCTTGTCCGACACGGTGGTTTTGACGGGCTTGCCGCGAATGATGCCTTGAAGCCCCATCATTCTCATAAGCCGAGCGACGGTGCAGCGGGCAATGTCGTAACCCTCTCGCTGCAATTGTCGCCAGACTTTGCGCACGCCATAGACCTGGAAGTTCTCGTTGAACACCCGGTGTATCTCGACTTTCATGGCAATATCATTCCGTTCGCGGGCTGACAGGCGGTCCACGTCCGTGCGTTTGGCAACGACCTCATAGTAGGTGGACGGGGCAATCGGCAGCAGCCTGCAGATCGGCTCGACCCCGAGCACCGAGCGGTGTGCATCGATGAAGGAAATCATCGCTTCAGTGGGCGGTCGAGCTCCGCCTGGGCAAAATATGCCGAGGCTTTGCGCAAAATCTCGTTCGCCTGACGAAGCTCCCGGTTCTCCCGCTCCAGTGCCTTCATCTTCTCGGCCACGTCGCTCGGCAGGCCAGCCCGCTTGCCGCTGTCGACCTCGGCCTTCTTCACCCATTCATGGAGGGTATGCGCCGAGCAACCGATCTTGGACGCTATCGATGATACCGCTGCCCAGCGGGAGGGATGTTCGGCTTCATGCTCCGTCACCATACGCACAGCACGGGCGCGGACTTCAGGGGAGAATTTGTTCGTCGTCTTGCTTGTCATAGACCCTACTTCTCACGAGTTGGGGTCTCCGGTAAATCCGGTGCGGTTCA
>NZ_JBQYSN010000184.1:0-943 GCF_052686535.1 Agrobacterium sp. DKPNP3
ATTTGTCGACATGATCTGGAAGCGGACTGCCGTGTGGGCCTGCGTGAAGCTGGTGATTGCGCTCGCCAACATCGCGGTGGGGAAATCCGCCGGGACGGTCAGCCTGATCAGACCGCCCAGTACGCCATCTCCCGCTTGCAGGTCATCAAGCGCCCGGACGAGAACATCTACCGGACCCGACGCCTTGTCATAGAGGCGCTGTCCCTCGTCCGTTAGGGCAAAAGAACGGGTCGAGCGCTTGAGCAACCGAACCCCTAGCGTTTCTTCGAGCGCCCTGACCTGAAGGCTCACCGTCGAACGCGGCGTGCTCGTGCGCCGGGCCGCTGCGGTAAACCCGCCAGCACGAACCACTTCTACAAAGGTCTGGATCGGATCAAGCTTCATCATTGTCCAGAATAATAGATGATGATGGCAGAGCTTGCCAGATAATCGTTCTTGCTCTGATGAGGTACCGTGGGTCCGGATCATAAGGAGACCACATCATGGACATCACCCCTCATCCCGCCTCGCCTGCAAGCGGCGTACTCTCCTCTCACGCAACCGCACGCTTCTCGGGTATCGATGCCGAAATCCTGCTCGGTGGTGAAGCTGCTCCCATGACCGTCATGGCGATGACGGTCCAACCGGATCAGGGCGCACCGGCGCACATTTCGTTTGAGGAGGATAAGGTCTTCTGCATCAGCGAAGGGCGGTTGCTGTTCCTGATCGGCGCGCAGAAGATTGAGGTAAAGGCGGGAGATCGGCTCTTCGTTGCGAAGGGCGTCACCCATGGCTTTTCCGCGATGGGAGGTGTGACGCGCGTGATGTTGGTATCGACACCCGCACGCCATGACCGCTTTTTCCAGGCCATGGATGCTCTGCCGGTTCCGCATGACCTCAACGACGTCCAGTCCGTCTGCGAAACATTTGGCCAGGCCATTGTTGGCCCGGTTGTGACCTCGTA
>NZ_JBQYSN010000185.1:0-928 GCF_052686535.1 Agrobacterium sp. DKPNP3
AGCATCAGGCCGGACTCTCGGCTGTTGAACTGTGCCGCAAGTACGGCGTCAGCGACGCGACCTTCTACAAGTGGCGTTCGAGGTATGGCGGCATGGAAGTGGCTGAGGCCAAACGGCTAAAGGCTCTTGAAGATGAGAATGGCAAACTGAAGCGCCTCCTGGCCGACGCGATGCTCGATGTATCGACGTTGAAGGAGATGCTCGCAAAAACTTCTGAAGCCCGGCTCAAGGAGGAACGCCGTGACCTGGGCAATGAAAGAAAAGGACTACTAGCAACGCCGAGCTTGCGGCCTGGTCGACATCGATCCGCGCGTGTTCCGCTATCGGTCGACGCGGGGAGATGATGTCGCGATCCGTACGCGACTCAAGGAACTGGCCAGCCAGAGGCGTTGCTTCGGCTATCGTCGCTTGCATATCCTGTTGAAGCGGGAAGGTGTTGAGATCAACTGGAAGAAGCTCTATCGGCTCTACAGGGAGGAGCGGCTGACCGTGCGCAGGCGTGGTGGTCGCAAACGAGCTTTGGGAACCCGAGCGCCGATGGCGGTCCCTCAGGGACCAAACCAGCGCTGGAGCCTGGACTTCGTCTCGGATGCTCTGGTCGACGGCAGGCGCTTTTGCATTCTCTGTGTTTTCGACGACTTCAGCCGAGAGTGCCTTGCGACCGTGGTCGACAACTCGCTGTCCGGCGAGCGTGTCGGCCGCGAGTTGGACAAGATCGCGCTCAGGACGGGCTATCCCTGCATGGTTGTTTCGGACAACGGGACCGAGCTGACGTCGAATGCCATCCTTTAATGGCAGCAGGATCACGCCATCGAGTGGCATTACATTGCGCCGGGAAAGCCGATGCAAAATGGCTACGTGGAAAGCTTTAATGGACGTCTGCGTGATGAATGCCTCAACGAGCACCTCTTCACCAGCTACCGCCATG
>NZ_JBQYSN010000186.1:0-847 GCF_052686535.1 Agrobacterium sp. DKPNP3
CTAGGTTCTGTCTGCATTTGAGGATTCCCATGATCGGTGAGTTCTGATTCAAGGCTGGTGAAGGAGCCAGATCATGAGCAGACGCACGCTGACGGACGAGCAATGGGAGCGGATTGCGGAACATCTTCCTGGGCGGGATGGGCTGCGTGGGCGCAGCGGGGTCGATAATCGGCTGTTCGTGGATGCCATTTTGTGGATGGCGGGCAATGCAGCGCGCTGGCGTGATCTGCCGGAGGTGTTCGGCAAATGGAGCGGGGTCCATGCGCGGTTCCGCCGTTGGTCGCACGCTGGCGTTTGGGAGAAGCTGTTCCATGCGATGGCCGACACGCCGGACTTCGAATACGTCCTGATCGACAGCACGATCTCGAAGGTCCACGCCGACGCAAGCGGCGCAAAAGGGGGGCTGAAGCTGCCGCAATCGGCCGTTCGCGTGGCGGACTGACGACCAAGCTACACGCGGCCGTCGATGCCATCGGACTGCCGATCCGTATCCACCCGACGCCGGGGCAACGTGGCGACGCTCCACAGGCGCGAGATCTCCTGAAAGGCCTGCATGGCATTGGTCACGTCATCGCAGATGCTGCCTATGATGCCGATCCGCTGCGCATCTTCATTGCCGATGATCTCGGCGCAACGGCGCAGATCAAGGCCAATGCCAGCCGGACCCGAAAGCCGACAATCGACTGGCAGCTCTACAAAGAGCGCCACCAGATCGAGTGCTTCTTCAACAAACTCAAACGCTTCCGCCGCATCGCCCTGCGCTGCGAGAAGACGATCTCCGCCTTCATGGGATTCGTCCATCTCGCATGCGCCATGATCTGGCTCCGCTAAATGCAGACAGAACCTA
>NZ_JBQYSN010000187.1:0-671 GCF_052686535.1 Agrobacterium sp. DKPNP3
GAGTCGGGCTATGGCAAAGCGCAAGCTTCTCAAAGATCAAGATCGCCGAAAGCTTGTCGATATCCCTGTCGACGAGGACAGCTTAATCCGACACTACTCATTGTCACCGGCCGATCGCCTGGAGATCGAACTGCGTAGGCGTAATCACAACCGGCTTGGCTTTGCCATTCAGTTATGTCTGATGCGATACCCGGGTCGAGTGCTGGGGGCAGAAGAAATTCCGCCACGCGCCATGCTTAAATATGTTGCTGATCAGATCGGCGCCGCCCCGGAAGCATTTTCGCTCTATGCACGCCGTGAAGAAACCCGTCGGGATCACACACCACGGCTAATGATGTATCTGGATACGAGAAGCGCGACGCTGCAAGATCGCCGCGCCGCGCTATTGTCTGCAATTCAGGCGGCGGCGACGTCCGACGACGGTGCTGCGATAGTCAGTTCGATTGTCGTCGCGTTTCGTGAACGCGGCGCTCTTCTACCGGCGATCGACACGATCGAACGGATTGGCCTTGCCGGCCGTGCGATAGCCCGCCGTTGGGCAGAGACAACTCTGATTAAAGAGATCCCGCTCGATACGCTCCGATCATTGGACCGGCTGTTAGAAGTGGACCCGTCGATCGGCCAGACGCGCTTCCATTGGCTACGCTCGGCGCCAGAAGCGCCAGGTGCGT
>NZ_JBQYSN010000188.1:0-437 GCF_052686535.1 Agrobacterium sp. DKPNP3
ATCCTGATCGGTTTTGGTCTCTATTCACTCGGCTCGCTGCTTTCTCTTTAGACTTGTCAGGCTGTTATACTCGCCGATGCGAAGACCGGCGAACGACGGAAGGTTGGAGTCGTTGAAGTATGCATGTTCTTAAAGTATAGCGTAAAAGTGAGCCCCCTTGAAGTTGGACATGGTAGTTTTGAGAAGGCCTTCCCTTATCACGCCCTCACGTCCGATACGAGTAGGGCACTCGCTTCGAAAAACACTTGCCATGATGAGTGAACCACAGCCGGCAACCACACCTGCATTGCCTTCCAGTTGCGCTGGCGAGCGCACGGTCTAGCCTTTAGCCGCAATGGAACCAAGCAGAGGGCGGCTTGACCCGATGTGGACCTTTAACCTCACCAATCGGCCAGCAGCGCCCACCTTTCATGATCACGCCACGACCCCAATATTTT
>NZ_JBQYSN010000189.1:0-368 GCF_052686535.1 Agrobacterium sp. DKPNP3
GGTGTTGCGGCGACCGGTTGAATCTGCCCAATACGTGTCGATCAAGTATTCCGAACGGTTGGCAGAGGCAGGTATCGAACCTTCCGTCGGAAGCGTCGGCGATAGCTACGACAACGCTCTCGCCGAAACGATCAACGGTCTTTACAAGGCTGAGGTCATCCATCGCCGAGGACCATGGCGCAACTTCGAAGCTGTGGAGTTCGCGACGCTGGAATGGGTCGATTGGTTCAACAACCGGCGTCTACTGGAGCCCATTGGAAACATTCCGCCTGCAGAGGCCGAGGAACGATACTACGCCATGCTGGACGCACCAGCATTGGCCGCATAACTTAAACCAAACGGTCTCCGGTAAATCCGGTGCGGTTCAG
>NZ_JBQYSN010000190.1:0-339 GCF_052686535.1 Agrobacterium sp. DKPNP3
GCATTCGGCAAAGCCGAATGTCGCGTCTACGTCGTTGCTTTAGCGACGACGGATTTCTTTCGGAGTAAATTGCACAGCAATTTATCTCCTGTAAGGGACGCATTATCATTTGTGCCTGTTATAGCACAAAGGCCGCTTGAGCGGCCTTTTTGATTTGGGCATTGGCCCATTTTGGTGATTTGAGAAGATTTTGTGTTGCGTTTTGCAGACCTGGCAGCGACCTACTCTCCCGCGTCTTGAGACGAAGTACCATTGGCGCTGGGGCGTTTCACGGCCGTGTTCGGAATGGGAACGGGTGCAGCCGCCCCGCGATAACCACCAGGTCGGCAAAACGCAACA
>NZ_JBQYSN010000191.1:0-287 GCF_052686535.1 Agrobacterium sp. DKPNP3
CTCCAGACCCCGCAAGCTTCGCCGCCCACGTTTCTCTTTCTTCTCATATTCAATTGTCAAAAAACAGACCACTCAACGCAGTCACAAAATCAAATCCCCGAAACCAAATGGCCTCGAAACCAAACAAGCAACCAGCTCATTCCTTGATTTTCTCAGAACGAAAGACTTCGTCGCCAGCAGCGCCGCCGCCCTCGTTCAGTGAGCGGACTTATAAATCCATCACCTCAAACAAGTCAACACACCCACCGTCAAAAAACTGACATTTTTAGCAAATCATTGAAATGTAA
>NZ_JBQYSN010000192.1:0-275 GCF_052686535.1 Agrobacterium sp. DKPNP3
GACACTTGTAACAGCTTCCAGTCAGCCTCTGCCTCGGCGAGAACGGCACGGAACCGTTCCAAATACACCAGCTTCTCCGACGGATCATTGAAATCACCCGCCCTGACCCGGCGGGCGAAGTCGTTTCGATGCCGCTCTTTCAAACCCGTGCTATATTCCTGTGACCTGCTCCCCTGGAATGTCCTCGGTTTGAGGTTAGTCTGTTCTCCGGAGAAGGAGACAGAGAATGAAGCGTTCCCGTTTCAGCGACGAGCAGATCATCGGTATTTTGAAGC
>NZ_JBQYSN010000193.1:0-268 GCF_052686535.1 Agrobacterium sp. DKPNP3
ATTATGTTCATCAAGCAAAGCTTGATGACATCATTCTTCTGTCCTCACGGGCCATAGGCCCTGCGGACGGCGCGCCAAACGATTGGCGACGGCCTCTGGCCTGTACTGCTGCCCCGCGCAAGCGTTGATATGGCAGCCATACAGGACGATAGTCCGTCGGCCATGATTGGCCGGCCCGTCCGGAGCCCTTCAGGCGTCAGGACAGAATAAAGACGTGTAAATTAAAACGAAGCGCAAGCTTCCCAGCTTCTCGAAAAACAACTTTCGT
>NZ_JBQYSN010000194.1:0-261 GCF_052686535.1 Agrobacterium sp. DKPNP3
TTCATGCTCATCGAAGATGAGCATCATCTGATCTGTCTTCACGCTGACGTGGCCTTCGGCCACTACGCTGCAGACGGCGCGCCGTCAGGGTATTTTGCCAAGGCAAAAACCCGAGGCGACGGACTAGCGTCCTGTATGGGTGCCACGCTCGATCTCGAGCAACGGTGGAATACGGATCGGTCACAGAAAGACGTGTAAATTAAAATGAAGCGCAAGCTTCCCAGCTTCTCGAAAACAACAGTCATATGAAAACATGAACAA
>NZ_JBQYSN010000195.1:0-246 GCF_052686535.1 Agrobacterium sp. DKPNP3
ATCCAGACCCCGCAAGCTTCGCCGCCCACGTTTCTCTTTCTTCTCATATTCAATTGTCAAAAAACAGACCACTCAACGCAGTCACAAAATCAAACCCCCGAAACCAAATGGCCTCGAAACCAAACAAGCAACCAGCTCATTCCTTGATTTTCTCAGAACGAAAGACTTCGTCGCCAGCAGCGCCGCCGCCCTCGTTCAGTGAGCGGACTTATAGGAGAACCACACCAAACAAGTCAACACACCAAA
>NZ_JBQYSN010000196.1:0-221 GCF_052686535.1 Agrobacterium sp. DKPNP3
GGATACGTCCAAGCCACCGAGTTTTTCCCTCCAATTATAGATGCTGTCATCGCTGACGCCGTGCTTGGGCAGAGTTCCGAGGCCGGCGTAGCCGCATCGTGCTCCCTCAGAAACCCAATGATCTGTTCGTCTGTGAAACGAGTGCGCCTTTTTTTGGTCTTCTCAATGGGCCAGAGCTTACTTCAAAATTGATTATTTCAACGGAGCAAGGTCATTCATGG